>NZ_AEIQ01000115.1:62206-180612 GCF_000152185.1 Dermacoccus sp. Ellin185
GTGGTCGGGACCGGCGTCGTCGGGGTGGGGGTCGGCTCGGTCGGCTTCGGCGTCGGCGTCGTGGGCTCCGGGGTCGGGTCCGTCGGCGTCGGGTCCGTCGGCGTCGGGTCCGTCGGCGGGACGACGATCGTCACAGTCTTCGACACGATGCGCTGGCTCGTGCAGACATCGGCGCTCAGCGTCACCTCGTAGGTGCCCGGCTTCGGGAAGGTGACGACGACAGGATCGCCGCTCAGCATCACCGGGTCGAACTCGACCGAGCCGTGCTTCGTGCAGGTGGCACGCTTGATGCCACCCTTCGTGGCGCCGCCGGAGACCTCGGCACCTTCCGGGAACGACATCGTGTACACGAGCGGCACACCGTACTTGGCGTGCTTGTTGCGGCCGTACTTCATCTCGTGCTGCGTGCCGGTGACGGAGGGCACGAGGGTCGCGGTCAGGCCGTCCACGGTGTACTCGATGTGCGCGGCGGCTCTCACCTTCGGCGCGGGCGCCGGCTTGGCGATGTTGACCGTCGTCGTCTTCTCGACCGTCTGCAGGCCGCCCTCACCGCAGTAGTAGCCGGTGGCCGTGATCGTGTACGTGCCCGCCTTGCGGTAGGTGTGCGAGTAGCCCGAGGAGACCGAGTCAAGGAACGGCGAGGTCGGGCCGGTCGTCTCGCAGGTGAGGCCGGGGCGACCGTCGTAGCCGTCGGGGTCGCTGTCGTCGCCGTAGTCGACGAAGAACGCCATCGCGCCGTAGCGGCTCATCGCCTTCCGGCCGTCGTTGGCGTAGTACTGGACGCCGCTGTCCTTGTAGGCGACGTCGACCGTCTTGCCCGTGACGGTCGCACCGAGAGTGATCGTCATCGACGGTTCCTGGGCGGCGTTGGCGGCGGGCGCCACGATCGTCGCGGCGCCGAACAACGACGCGACGGCGACGGCCTTGGTGACACGAATCGAGCGGCTCATGGGTTCTCCTGAGAATCTGCTGGTCCTGGTTTCGTCCGCGCGCGCCGCCCGGGATCGATCGACGCAGGCGCAGAGTGCGCGAGCCTCCCGAACCGCACGCCGACAGGTGCTGGCAGCCATGAGAAGCCCTCCCGCGCTCACCCTACCCAGCACGGACACGCCGCAGTGAGTTGGGTCACAAGGTTCCCCGAGGGCTCTCTCGTACATCCCGTTTCGCCCGTTGCGAGGGCTGTCACCGTCGGCTGCGAGAATGGGGCCATGCGTCCGTTCGACCCCCACCTGCTGCGCGCCGCGCCCGCCACCCGCCTCCCGGTCGCCGTGCTGGCCCTGCTGGGCGGCCTCGGCGGCATCGTGGCGATCGCACAGGCCGTGGCGGTGGCGCACCTCGTCGTCGCCGTCGTCGAGGGGCACGCGCTGCTGACGCCGGGCCTGTGGGTGCTGGCGCTGTTCGCAGCCCGCGGAATGCTCTCCGGCGCAACCGAACTCGCGGCAGCCCACGCGGGTGCACGCGTCTCCGGCGCACTGCGCGAGGCCGCGATGCGCCGCTGGATGACGCAGACGGCGGACGAACGCCCCGCACCGAGCGCGATGCTGACGATGGCGACGAAGGGTGCCGCCGCCGTCGAGCCGTACGTCGCGCGCTATCTGCCGGCGCTCGTCACCGCGGGCGTCGTGCCGGTGCTCGCCGTCGTCGCGATGCTGTGGGTCGACTGGCGCAGCGCGCTCATCGTCATCGTCACCCTGCCGTTGCTGCCGCTGTTCGCCGCGCTCATCGGCAAGTACACGCAGCGCGCCACGGCGGAACGCTGGGTCGAGACGACGATGCTCGCCGGTCACTTCGCCGACGTCGTTGCCGGGCTGCCGACGCTCGTCGCATACGGGCGCGGCAACCATCAGGTCGAGCAGGTGCGCAAGGTCGGCGATCGTCACCGCAGCGCGACGATGCGGACGCTCCGCATCGCATTCCTCTCCTCCGCAGCCCTCGACCTGCTCGCGACGATCTCCGTCGCGATGGTCGCTGTCGCCGTCGGCCTGCGCCTCGCGAACGGCCACGTCTCCCTGCTGACCGGCCTCATGGCGATCCTCATCGCCCCGGAGGCCTACTGGCCGATCCGTCGCGTCGGGCAGGAGTTCCACGCGGCGGCCGACGGCGCCGAAGCCATCGACTCGCTGCTCGCCGACGAGCGTGAACGCCCCTGGCACGCCCCCGCACCCGAGACGTCGAGCGGCCTCGCGCGCGCCATGATGAGCGGCGTCACCTACACCTACCCGGGCCAGAGCGCGCCCGCGATCACGCACACGACGGGAGTCGTCCGCGACGGCCTCACGGCCCTAACCGGCCCGAGCGGCTCCGGCAAGTCGACGCTGCTCGAGATCCTCGCCGGCGCGCGCAGGCCCGATTCGGGGCGCCTCGAGGTGCCCAGCACGCACCTCGTCAGCCAACGTGCGTTCATCGCGCCGATGTCGGTGCGTGCCAACCTCGAGCTCGGCAACGACGCGAGCGTCGACGAGATGCGCACCGCGATGGCGGCCACGGGGTTCGACGACGTCGTCCTGTCGATGCCCGACGGGGTGCGAACATCGCTCGGCGACAACGGCTTCGGCTTGTCCGCCGGGCAACGCGCGCGTCTCGTGCTGACGCGCGCCTGGCTCTCCGACGCGGCCATGGTGCTGCTCGACGAACCGACCGCCCACCTCGACCCGGCGAGCGCCGCCGACATCCGCTCGGCCATCGTCGCGCTGAGCAAGCGCAAGCCGGTCGTCGTCGTCACCCATGACGACGCCCTTGCCGCCGCAGCCGACCATCAGTGGCGCGTCTCCGCCCGCTCACCCCAGCGTTACGAACAGGAGGTGACGGCATGAGCAGCGTTGCCTCACAAGCCGATTCGAACAGTGCGTCACGCGAGGGCGTGACACATGCCGATGTGACGCCCGACGATGTGGCACCCGCCGACGACGCGCGAGGCGGCCTCGCGCGCGAGGGCGGATCGCGCCCGGATCGGCGCCGCCCGTTGCTCGTGCCGGTGCGCGGCGTCATCATCGCGGGCCTCATCGGCGCTCTCGCGTTCGCCTGCGGCGTGGCGCTGACGGCGACGTCCGGCTGGCTCATCGTGCGCGCGAGCCAGCGCCCCATCGTCCTCACGCTGCTGACGGCGATCGTCGCGGTGCGCACGTTCGGCATCGGACGCCCCGTCTTCCGGTACGTCGAGCGGCTCGTCTCGCACAACGCGGCGCTGGCCGACCTCACCGAGCGGCGCACGGCGGCCTACCGTCAGCTGCTGCCGCTCACGCCCGCCCGGTTGGGCACTCGCCGACGCGCCGATCTGCTCTCCGGTGTCGTGCGCGATCTCGACGACGAGGTCGACATCCAGGTGCGCGTCATCGTCCCCCTCATCACGACGGTCGGTGCTGCCGCGGTGGCGCTCGTCGCGACGTTCCTCATCCATCCGCCGGCCGGGTTCGTCATGCTCGGGTTCATCGTCGTCGCGGCGCTCGTCGGGTGGCTGGATCTCGCCCTCGAGCGGCACGGGCAGGCGGCGTCCCTCAAGGCGCGCGGCCAGGTCGATCGCGTCGCGCACCTCGTGAGCTCCGGCGCCACCGAACTCGCGGCGATCGGCGCGACGGACGCTCCGATGGCGTGGCTCGCGCACGCGCAGAAGAACGTCGAGAAGGCCGCGACGGCGCAGGCACGCGGCCGCGCCGCAGGTGTTGCGCTCACGCTCCTCGCGACGGGCGCCGCCACCCTGCTCATGGCGTGGACGCTCGACGGCGAGGTCAGGTCGGGCGCCATCGACGGGCCGTTCGCCGCGCTGCTGCTGCTGACGCCGCTGGCGCTCGGCGACGTCGTCGGGCTCATCCCGGACGCGGTCGGTTCGTTCGCGCGCTCGGCCGCGGCCCGGGATCGTCTGCAGGCGCTGCTGACGCAGGAACCCGCCGTCGCCGCCCGCGGCACGCACGGCGTCGCCGACGGCGCGCCGACGATCGAACTCGACGACGTCACCGCGTCGTGGACGGGCGCGCGCACCGACACCGGCCCGCACACGCTGACGATCGCGCCGGGCGAGCATCTCGCCATCACCGGCCCGAACGGGTGCGGCAAGTCGACGCTGCTCGCCGTCCTCGCCCGGCACCTCGACCCCAGCGGCGGCACCTGCCGCTGGGACGGCGTCGACGTGCGTGATCTCGACGCCGACGCCGTGCGCTCGCGCATCGCGTTCGTCGACGACGACCCGCACCTGTTCGCTGGGACGCTTGGCGCCAATCTGCTTCTCGCGCAGCCGGGTGCGAGTGACGACGAGGTGCGCGCGGCACTGCGTCGCGCCGGCCTCGGTGGGTGGCTCGACGAGCTCACCGACGGCCTCGACACCCATCTCGGCGAGTACCTCGTCGGCGCCGGTCGTGACGGCGCCGAGACGGCCGGCACGGCGACCGAGCGCTCCATCTCCGGCGGCGAACGCGCCCGCCTCGGCATCGCGCGTGCACTGCTGAGCGAACGCCCCGTGATCGCGCTCGACGAACCCGTCGCTCACCTCGACGGCCCGACCGCCGACGCCGTCATCCGCGACCTGCTCGAAGCCAGTGGCGGGCGCACCGTTGTCATGGTGAGCCACCACCCCGTCGCCTTCGATGCGCTCGACCGCGTCGTCGAGTTGGAGTTCGCGCGAGCCTGATCGCCTAGGGCGGTCGGCGTTCGGTGCGTCGATGGACCAGGACGGCGAGCATCGCTGCCCTGGGGCAAGAACGCACCGCCGGCGCGGGGGTCGTCGGTGCGCCGAGCACCGTGGTCTCAGGGTGGCGACGCGCCGATGGGCAACGCCCAGCGAGTCAGGGAACGCCCATCGGTTCCTCAGCCCGCCACACGTTGCCCACCAGGATGGACGCGCCGGGGGCGGCGCGTCAGTGGCCTCGCCCAGCCCTTGAATCAGCCCTTGAATCAGCCCCTGAAGATGCGACGCAGAATGCCCTTGCGGGACGTGTCGTCCCGCGCCGGCAACGGCTTGGGCGCCTCGATCGTCTCTGGCTGCTTCACGGCGTCGATCGGCTCGGCTGCGTCGATGGGCTCCGGACGTCCGACACTCCAGGCGTCGTCTTCATCATCACTCGACGGGGCCTGACCGCCGTTCGCGGCCCGCGTGTCGTCGGAGGCACGTTGCGGCGACGAACTGGCCGCTGCGTCACCGCCCGATCCGTCCACCAGAAGCGCGGGGACGCTGGAGGACGCGTCTGACGAGTCACCCACCGTCCGGGCCGTCTCGGCAGACTCTCCCTCTGCAGCGTGGCCTGCGGTCGCGAGGCGTTCGCGCTCGGCCGCGCGGCGGGCGAGTTCGGCGGCGACGGGCGCCGGGGCGCCCATCGCGTCGCGATCGTCGTGGGGCTCACGCACGCGAGCGACCTCCTCCTTGGCGGGGGCGACTCTGCGAAGCGCCGCAAATGCCGGCGCGGGTGCCTCGTCGTCTCCCCCGGCGGCTGCGTTACCTGTCACTGACGACTCGTCATCGGGCGCAGCAGCGTGGGCATCGGACGCGGAGGTCTCGTCACGCGACTCGAACGCCTCACCCACGTGCGCCGACGCCTCGCGACGCGAGCCGGGCACCGCATCACGCGACGTGGGGGTCTCGTCGTGGGATGCGCCGGCGTCGTCCACCTGAGCACGCGACGTGCCATCCGCCTCGGGCGACGGCAGGCGCGGCGTCATCGCGGTCGGACCGCTCGGCTGGGCGAAGGGATCGAAGTCGTTTCCGGCGTGCGGGTCGAACGCGGCGACCGGCGCCTCGTCGGCAAACGGGTCGTCCGCGGCCACGTCGGAGGGATGAGACGCGACGGCCGGGTCACGCGACACGATCGGCTCGTCCCACGGCGACGACTCGGTCGTGGCACCGGTCTGCGTCGAAGCGGGAGTAGCGTCGGACGGCGTGCGGTCGAACGCACCCCCGTCCATGCCAGCGTGATCGAGGACGGAATCCGCGGCTGCGGGGTCGGCGGCCGAGCCGACGCGGGTCTCATCGAGGTGACGCGGTTCGCTCTGGTGCTCGGCAACCACGTCGCTGCGGGGCGCCGCCGGCTCGATCGGCGGGATCTCGGAGCCGGCGGGCTCGGCGAAGACCTCGGGCGTGGCGTAGGCGCTGAACTCGGGGTGGTAGTGCCCCTCCGCCTGGCGGTCAGCGTCGGACATCGCACGGCGAACATCGCCGCGAGGCAACGGAACCCGATGATCCGTCGCAGGGTAGGAGATGATCGATTCTTCGCTGACAGGCTCGTGTACGACGGGCACCTCACCTGCGCTCTGGGCCTCTTCGCCCTGCTCATCGACGTGGTTCGCGTCCGCGGCCGACTCGGTGGACGCGTCGTCGGCAGCGCCGCCCGTCCACGACTGGCCCATCGAAGGACGGATGGTCGCCGCGCGCTGATCGCCCGGCTCGGCCGATCGCTCGACGTGTTCGATCGTCACGTCTCGCGACGCCTCGTCGCTCCTGTCGTCGCCCTCGTCGGCGGACGCGACCGCGTCGCGGCCAGAATCGTCGTCAGCGCCCTCGTCGTCGATCAGCTCGTCGCCGGTGGCGGCGAGTCCGCCACCAACAGGGTTCACCTGCGCCGACGCCTGCGACGCCTCGCGTCGAGCCTCGTCGCGCGCGTCGGCAGCTTCGTCGAGCGGCTCCCCACCGACGGGGTTGATGCCCTGCTGGACGGTCCGTTCGTCATCGACGGCGTGCCCGTCACCCTCGACGGCGTCATCGACGACGCGGCCGCCCGCACCTGCCTCGACGACGTGCTCGTCACTGGGGCCGCGCCGCTCTGAGTCGCCCGCGACATCTTCTGCATCGACCACACGCTGGGTGCGGTGATCGTCCTGAGCGCCCGCGTCATCATGCGCACCGAGGAATCCCCTCGCCGGGTCGCCCTCAGACTCGGCGTCGCCAGTCGCGAGAGCAGGCGCCTCGTGGTCAGCGTGCTCGTCGGCGTCATCCCACGATCCGTCGGGACGCACCCGCGGCACCTGCACGCCGGGCTCGGCGAGCCTCTCGTGACGGGTCTCGTCGGTCGGCTCCTCGTCCCACGTGCCGTCGGGGCGAACCTGCGGCACGCGCACCCCGGGCTCGCCGAACGAGCCCCCACGCGAGTCGTCGACCTGGTCGTAGCCACGCTCTGGGGTGGGCTCCGCGCCACCACGCTGATTGTCGGCGCCAGAACGAACGCCGTCGGTCACCGCGGCGCTCTGCCACTCGTCGTCGGCCCTGGTGTCACTCTGAACCGCGCCGCGCGGCGCGCCTGACGCGACGGCGAGCGCCGCGGCGTCACGGACACCACCGTCGTCGCGCCGGGGGTCGGCGAGATCGTCGTCGCTCAACCCACTCGCGGGCTCCCACTCATCGTCGGCGTGGAGCGTCTCGCCGCCGTTCGAACCGGAGGTCTCGGCGGCGAACAGGCGCTGAGCGACGCGGTCGAGCAGGTCGTCGACGTCGTCCATGTCGTAGCCGCCGTTGACGTCGGCGGCTCGCTCGGGAAACTCCGCCTCCACGACCTCGTGGGACGTCACGGCGTCGGTGACGCTGCCGTGGCCCTGCTCGAGCGCCGTCAGCGTCGCGATGACACGGTCGAGGAAGTCGTCCACGGCCACCTCGTCGTATCCCGGCGTGCCGGCCGCGGCGCGGCGAAACTCGGCGTCGTGCACCTCGCGAGCGGTGATCATGGCCAATCCCCTTCGTCGTGACGTGCGCCGTCGAACGGCGCTGTTCTCGACCGAGCCTAGCCACCGGCGGGGCGTTCGCCCATGCACCGCGCCGAGTCGTTCGATGACGCCGGACGCGGCCGTCGCCGCAGCCCCTTCACCGTGACGACCGATGTCCGTCCCAGGCTCCCTGCCCTGACGTCCGCCGCCACGCCCCGTCGCGCCATCGCAGCGAGCAGCACCCGCCGTGAGGCAGGTCACCCCCGCCGTAGTTGCACCTAGCGCGACGAAAGTGCAACATTGCACTGCTGAAGATTTCAGTGCAACAGTCGAAGGGGGCCCGTGCACACCACAGCCTGCACCCAGCCCGCGTCTCGCACGGCGCGCGCGATGCCGCGTCTCGTCGAGATCCAGGAGGCCGCCGCGACCCTCGTCATCGAGCGGGGTTATGACGGTTTCACGATGGACGAATTGGCCGAACGCGTCGGCGTCAGCCGCCGCACCCTGTTCAATCACGTCCCGGACAAGGCCTCGGCCGTTCTCGGCCCGTTCGACGAGAACAACCCGCGCCCCGGGGCGCTCGAACTGTTCCTCGAGAAGCAGCCCCACGGCCGACTCGTCGACGATCTCGTCCACGCCATCGACACCGTCATCGCCTCCGCCGACGACCTGGACGCCACGAGCCCCGGACACCGCGCCCTCGTCAATCGGGCGATCATGTCCGACGCGAAAGTGATGCAACTCGTCGCCCACCGCTTCGAGGTCGTCGCCGCCATGCTGCGTGACGCCATCGCCCAGCGGGAGGGGTGGGAGCCGTCGGATCTGCGGGCCCGCGTCCTCGCCACGACGATGCTGAGCATGCTCAAGCTGACGCTCGACGATTTCGCGGGCGGTCAGGACGCTCCGCCGATCGACTTCACGACCCGATTCCACGAGGTGCTCGCAGCCGCCGTCGAGGTGCACGAAGAGCACTGAGGCAGCGACGCCCGCCCTCTCAGACCCCCATCAGCCCTTGTCCGTGAGCCCGCCCGATCGGCCCACGTTCACCACCCGTCTCGCACCACCGTCTCATCACCACCGTCTCGACGCACTGCGTCGCGCATCCTTCGTCCACCCGCCACTCGCAAGGAGATCGTCGTGGCAAACATCCTCTACCGCCTCGGGCGGACGGCTTACAAGAAGTGGCCGTTCTTCCTCGTCGGCTGGCTCATCGCGATCCTCGCGGTCGGTGGTTTCGCCGCCGCCAAGAGCAAGCCGATGTCCAGCGAGTTCACCATCCCCGGCATCCCGTCGCTCAAGGCGGCCGAGATGCAGAAGGAGCTCTTCCCCGACGCCAAGGCTGCCGACAAGCAGGTCAACGGCCAGATCGTCCTGAAGGCGCCGGCGGGTCACACGCTCTCCGAGCAGCCGTACAAGGGCCAGATCGACGCGCTCGTCAAGAAGTTGCAGAGCGCACCGCAGATGCCGAAGGGCGCTGAGGCGCAGACCATCGCGAACCCCGTCGTCGCCGCGCAGATGCAGAGCAAGCAGCTCGTCGCACAGTCGATGAAGCAGGGCATGACGAAGGAGCAGGCCGAGGCGAACGCCCAGGCCCTGTCGCCGCTGTCGAAGGACGGGCGCATCGGCACGATCTCGTGGAACTTCGATGTCGAGAACGTCATGGACATCAAGCAGGACACGCAGAAGCAGATCCGTTCGGATGCCGCGGCCGAGGCGAAGAACGGTCTGACGATCGTCGCCGGCGGTCAGGGCATGCAGGAGATGATGCAGCCCGGCGGCACCTCGGAGCTCATCGGCATCGCCGTCGCGCTCGTCGTCCTCGTCATCACGTTCGGTTCGTTCGTCGCGGCGGGCATGCCGATCCTCAACGCCGTCATCGGGCTGCTGCTGGGCAGGCTCGGCATCACGGGTGCGACGTACTTCTTCGACCTGCCGGAGACGACGACGGCGCTCGCGTCGATGATCGGTCTCGCCGTCGGCATCGACTACGCGCTGTTCATCCTGTCGCGTTACCGCAGCGAGCTGCGGCACGTCGACCGGACGAAGAACGACGAGCGTGCCCACGCGATGGGTCGTGCCCTCGGGACGGCCGGCTCGGCCGTCGTGTTCGCCGGTCTCACCGTCCTCATCGCGCTGTCCGCATTCTCGGTGCTCGGCATCGGCATGCTGACGGCGATGGGTCTCGGCGCCGCGGGCACCGTCTTCGTCGCCGTCATGGTCAGCCTGACGCTGCTGCCCGCTCTCATGGGCATGCTCAAGGGCAAGGCGTTCGGTGGGCGGGTGCGCAAGGACACGACCGCCGACGACTCCGACCACGACTTCGTCAACGGTTCGGTCCGACTCGGTCGCGGCATCCGCAAGGCTCCGTGGGCCGTCGCGCTCGGCGTCGTCGCCCTTCTGGGCGTGCTCGCGGCACCCGTGAGCAACCTGCACCTCGGCCTGCCCTCCGACGCCACGGCGGAGAAGAACACCGAGGCGCGTCAGAGCGCCGACCTGCTCGCCGAGGGCTTCGGCCCGGGCAAGAACGCCCCGATGATCGCCGTACTCGACGGACGTGACATCAAGGTCTCCGGCACGGACGCCGCGGCGCAGAAGGAACTCGCCGGCAAGCAGATGCAGGCGTACGGCAAGGTCGTGCAGTGGGCGTCGAAGGAGGACGACGTCGCCAACGCGCAGATCGTCCAGATGGCGAAGAAGGGTGACGGCGCCGTCGTCATGATCACGCCGAAGACGGGCCCCGCCGACAAGAAGACCGACGACCTGCTGACGCGCCTGCGCGACGGTCAGGCCGACATCGAGAAGTCGAGCAACGTCAAGGTCGGCATCACCGGCCAGACGGCGATCGCCGCAGACGTGTCGGAGAAGCTCAACGACGCGCTCGCGCCGTACCTCGCCATCGTCGTCGGGCTCGCGTTCGTCCTGCTCGTGCTCGTGTTCCGTTCGATCGTCGTGCCGCTCCTCGCGACGCTGGGCTTCCTCGCCTCGATCCTCGCGACGCTCGGCGTGACGGTGAAGCTCGTCCAGGACGGCACGTTCGGCTGGTTCGACCCGCAGCCCATCATGAGCTTCATGCCGACGCTGCTCATCGGCATCGTGTTCGGCCTCGCGATGGACTACCAGGTCTTCCTCACCACGCGCATGCGTGAGGCGTACGCCCACGGCATGGACGCACGCGACGCCGTCATCGACGGTTTCCGCCACTCGGGCCGCGTCGTCGTCGCCGCCGCGCTCATCATGATCTCGGTGTTCGCCGCGTTCGCCTCGCAGGACAACGCGCTCATCAAGACGATCGGTGTGTCGCTGGCGACGGCCGTCTTCCTCGACGCGTTCCTCGTGCGCATGATCCTCATCCCGGCCGTCATGCTCATGCTGGGCAAGCACGCCTGGTGGATCCCGAAGTGGCTCGACAAGATCATGCCCAACGTCGACGTCGAAGGTGAGAGCCTCAGCCAGCACGGTGCGCGCCCCGGCTCGCCCGAGCACGCTGCGGAGCGCGCAGCCGCCGGCACGACCGATGGGGTCGCCGCTGCGGCTGCCGGCTCGGCCGCCTCGTCCGACGCTGCGGGGACGGAGACGTCGGGCACGACGACGGACGCGGACGCCTCGGAGCACGCGGCCACGACGCCCGGTCTGCACGGCGCGACGCCTGCGAGCATCGTCGAGGAACTCTTCGCCGGTGAGAGCCACTCGACGCCGAAGCACCTCGCCCGCGACGACGAGGACCGCCCGCGTACGAGCTGAGCGTCAGAGACCCGGCCGGCTGAGCGCTGACCGACGAAGCGGGCTCCGTGACCATCTGGTCTCGGAGCCCGCTTCGTCGTGTCAGGAGCTCTCGTCCGTGAGGTGCCTGGTCCGTTGGGCGCTGCGTCCGTCAGGGGTTTCGCCCGCCAGCGGTTCAGGCGCGCGGCAGGTCGACGCCCGTCGTCGCAGCCGGGAGGGCCCACACGGATGCGGCGAGGGTCGGGCCCTTGGCGCTGCGGTACACCGGCACCTCGGCGGCCTCTCCGGTCATGCCGGTGCGGCTCTTCGGGCCGTAGAACGCGCCGTTCCGGGCCGCCGGGTCGGTGGCGGCCATGAGTTCGGGGCCGGCGCCCTGGACGGCGTCCATGCTCGGCAGCACGTCGAGGTCCATGATGCGCATCATCATCGTCGTGCGGCCGGAACCGAGCGCGGCGCCGGCGTTCTGCAGGTTGGTCTTCGTGTAGCCGGGGTGCGCGATGGTGGAAAGGAGCCTTCAGCCGCGCTCCTGCGACACGCGAGCGAGATGCAGGCCCATGAGCAGGTCGGCGAGCTTCGACTGGCCGTACGCGCGCCACGAGGAGCACTTCTTCTCCCACTCGAGGTCGGCGAAGTTGATCGACGCCGCCTGCGCGGCGATGCTCGACATCGTCGTGACACGCGGCGCGCGCCCCTCCAGCAGCGTCGGCAGGAGCAGGTTCGTCAGGACGAACGGGTCGAGGAAGTTGCTGCCCCACTGCAGTTCGTGGCCGTCCTTCGTCAGCATGCGCTCCGGGGGCGTCATGACGCCGGCGTTGTTGACGAGGACGTCGAGCCCCTTGCCGTCGCTGCGGATCTCGTCGGCGAGGGCGTGGGCCGAAACGTCGAGGCGGCGCTTCGTCGCGTGGTGAAACCCCACCCGCTCGGGTGGGTATGCCCACGGCCGCCCGGGATGCGGGAGGCGCGGCGGGCCCGCGCGCCCTGCTCCTGACGGGGCAAGGCATTCAACACCTACTCGCCGGTTCGGGACCGGCCCCCAATTCTCGGTTAATGGTCGTTAACCTAGGCCGCATGACTATCACCGACGCACCGCTCACGCAGGCTCCCACGTCCGACGAGGACGTACTGGCGCGCGCTCGCCGCATCGTGCTCGAGGAGGGCAAGCCGCTCGGCTACGACGACCTCGTCGAGGTGCTGCGCACAGGTGACGATCGCCTCGAGGAGCTGCTGCAGCTCGCCCATGAGGTGCGCCTGAAGTACAACGGTGACGAGGTCGAGGTCGAGGGCATCGTCTCCCTCAAGACGGGCGGCTGCCCCGAGGACTGCCACTTCTGCTCGCAGTCGGGGCAGTTCACGTCGCCGGTGCGTTCGGTGTGGCTCAACATTCCGCAGCTCGTGCGCGCCGCGAAGCAGACGCGCGAGACGGGCGCGTCGGAGTTCTGCATCGTCGCCGCCGTGCGCGGGCCGGACGCGAAGCTCATGGAGCAGATGCGCGAGGGCGTCAAGGCGATCCACGACGAGGTCGACATCCAGGTCGCCGCGTCTCTCGGCATGTTGACGCAGGAGCAGGTCGACGACCTGCGCGACATGGGTGTGCACCGCTACAACCACAACCTCGAGGCCGCGAAGTCGTACTTCCCCGACGTCGTCACGACGCACACGTACGAGGAGCGCTGGGAGACGTGCACGATGGTCAAGGCCAGCGGCATGGAACTGTGCTGCGGTGGTCTCGTCGGCATGGGTGAGACGCTCGAGCAGCGCGCAGAACTCGCGTCGCAGCTCGCCGAGCTCGAGCCGCACGAGGTGCCGCTCAACTTCCTCAACCCGCGCCCCGGCACGCCGTTCGGCGACATCGAGCCGATGGAGTCGAACGACGCGCTGCGCACGATCGCCGCGTTCCGTCTCGCACTGCCGCGCACGATCCTGCGCTACGCGGGCGGCCGGGAGCTGACGCTCGGTGACCTCGGCACGCGTGACGGGCTCATGGGCGGCATCAACGCCGTCATCGTCGGCAACTACCTGACGACGCTCGGGCGCGACCCGAAGGAAGACCTGTCGTTGCTCGGCGAGCTCAACATGCCGATCAAGGCCCTCAACGCGACACTCTGACGCGCCCTGCACGAGAGATGACGACGATGAGTGACGCGACGCTGCCGGGCCGCGACCAGGGTGCGGTCGTGGGGGGCCCGGCTGTGCGTGGGCGGGGTTCGCAGGTCGCGGCGGCGGGCAACTCGGGTGATGAGCCCGCGTTCTGCACGCGGTGCGGGTTGGCGCCCGAGGCGGCCGACCACGCGACGTGCGCTCGGTGGCTCGCCTCGGAAGAGCCGCCGCGCTTCTGCGCGCAGTGCGCGCGGCGCATGAAGGTGCAGATCATCCCGACGGGATGGTCGGCCGAGTGCTCGCGTCACGGCGCGATCAGTGGCGGCGCCGGCGTCTGACCGCGAGTGGCCGGCAGACGCGAGGTCGTGAGCGACGTCGGGAGTGACCCGAGTCACATCTGAACGTATCCTGAGGGTTCAGGCATCGACAGGGGTCGAGGCCCATGTCGCGAGGGGGAACGATGCCCGAATTGACCTGTTCACACGTCAGCCGCCGGAATGCGCTCCTGGGCGGTGCGGGCGCCGCGGCCCTGGGCTGTGTCGCCACTTCGACGACGTCAGCACTGGCCGACACCACAGACCCCTCGTACCCGCGCTTCGGCGACAGCCGCTACCGCGTGCTGCACTACCAGATCGGTGACACGATCCTCACCGGCAGCTCGCCGCGGCTCTTCGGTTCGACGACGATGACGTGCGTCGCTGCGCGATCTATGACGAACCTCTTCGTCGACTTCCAGCACACACCGAACGTCGTGTCGATCAACGGCAAGGCCGTGCGATTCTCCAGGACGTCCAGCGTCGCCACGACGTACGGCGACCAGGGCGGGCATCGCCGATTCACCGTCAGCGGCTTCTCGCTGCCGGCGGGAGCGCGATTCACGCTCAAGGTCGGCTACAACGTCTCCGCCGACGCGAACCGCACCGCCTCGCTGTTGAGCGCCGGGCCGTACTTCGTCGTCGCCGGCGAGCCGATCGCCGCCACGCACTGGTTCCCGTGCAACGACCGGCTCGACGTGAAATCGACCTACGGCGTCAGCATCTCGACCCAGCGGGCCAACCGGGTCATGCTGGCGAGGCCGACCTCACAGACGTTCTACACCTCGGGCCGCACCGCGATGACGAACATTCGCTTCGCTGTCGCCGAACCCAGCGCCACCTACCAACTCGGCCTCGCCGTCGGGCCGTTCAGCGTCACCTCGGGTACGTGGTCGATCGGCGGGCGTGACGTTCCCTACGGCGTGGCGGCACAGCCGGGGCTCACGAAGTCGACCCTGCTCGATCACACCCCGCGGGCCTTGTCGTACTTCGCGGCGCGCTACGGCAGCTTCCCCTTCTCGCACGCAGGCGGGGTCTTGGTCAAAGATATTGGTGTGGGCGCTCAGGAGACCGTCGGCGGGCCGACCTACGACGCGTCCTGCAACACAGCCGCGTTCGTCGCCCACGAGAATGCGCACATGTGGTTCGGCAACAGCGTGACCGCGGCGAGTTGGGCGGACGTCGTGTTGATCCAGGAGGGCCTGGCGCAGCTCCTGGAATGGGACTATGTACAGATGTTGCGTGCCACGTCAGGCACCTCCGCCGCGATGTGGGCTCCCCTGCTGACGCCGCCCACGACCTGGCGCGTGCCGACCCACATGAAGGTGGCGAAGCTGACGTATCAGTACGCGGGTGGCCTCATGCGGGAGCTGCGCCGTGAGATGGACGGCTCGATCGAGCAGGCGCGCGCACCGCGCTTCACGGCATTCCTGCGCACGTTGGCCACGGGCCACGCCCACTCGAGCATCACCCGCGCCCAGTTCAAGGCCGAGGCGCAGAAGGCCGCGGGCAAGGATCTCAGCGGTTTCCTTCGTCGCTACGGCATCTGATCTGCGCTACTCGGGCCGCGCGGCATCCGTCGTCCCGACGGTGGGATCCACGACGGACGAAGACGCGGCGGCTCGTCGCGCCTTCGCCCAGCACACCCATGCGCCGAGGCACACCATGACGATGGCCACGAGGTGCACGATCACGGCGGCGATGTCGCTGAACGGCGCGACCAGGATGACGAGAACGGCGAGCACCCCCACGATGAGCGCGTAACGCATCATGAAGGGCGCGGCGGCGCGGTTGGCGTCGAGCAACGCCTCAGGGGTGCGTGCAACGCCGCGCGGGCGCAGCGCGAGCCTACCGCCGAAGGGCAGCGTGCCCGACGTGATCGAGCGTGCGAGCCACGCCGTCATTGCTGCGATGGCGGCGAGGACGCAGGCGCCGATCATGGCGGTCACCGCGAGATCCGTGATCATGGCCTCACAGTAGCGAGAACGGCCGACAACCGCGGAAGGACGCGGTTGTCGGCGCTCGATCCTAGGGTGAGACGCATCACGCCGCCCGTGCTCGAGGCCGCCTTCCGGACTCGCGGGTAACCGGGCGTGGGATGAGAGGATGCGGCCATGACCACGGACGTCGACGCGCTGCTCACCCTCGACGCCGCCCACGTGTGGCACCCCTACGCGAGTGCCACGGCAGGAGTACCGCCCCACGTCGTCGAGTCTGCCTCCGGCGTGCGGCTGCGTCTCGTCGAGACCGACGGAACGCGCCGCGACGTCATCGACGCGATGAGCTCGTGGTGGTGCGCCGTGCACGGCTACGGCGTGCCGGAGCTCGATGCGGCTGCCACGGGGCAGCTACAGCGCATGTCGCACGTCATGTTCGGCGGTTTGACGCACGAACCCGCGATCCGGCTCGCCGAGCGCCTCGTCGCGATGGCGCCGCACCCACAGCCGGAACGTGCGGCGTTGAACCGAGTGTTCCTCGCCGATTCGGGCTCCGTCAGCGTCGAGGTGGCAATGAAGATGGCGCTGCAGTGCTTCGCCGCCGACAACCGGCCACGGCGTCGCATCCTCACCGTCCGCGGCGGCTACCACGGCGACACGTTGCACCCGATGAGCGTCTGCGACCCCGACGGCGGTATGCACACGCTCTGGCGCGGCACACTGCCCGAGCAGATCTTCGCGCCGCTGCCGCCCGCACCCGCGGACCCGTCTTCCGGCCTCGTCGCTGACGCGGGCGAGATGGCCGCGTGGAAGGACGAGACCGCGCGCTTGTTCGCCGAGCACGCCGACGACATCGCCGCCGTCATCCTCGAACCCCTGCTGCAGGGCGCCGGCGGCATGCGGATCCACGACCCGGAGTGCGTGCGATTCCTCGCCGAACTCGCCCGTGAGCACGGGGCGCTCGTCATCTTCGACGAGATCGCCACCGGTTTCGGACGCACCGGCACCCTCTGGGCGGCCGAACGCGTCGGCGTCACACCCGACATCATGTGCGTCGGCAAGGCGTTGACCGGTGGGTACCTGACACTCGCCGCAACGCTGTGCAGCGACGAGGTGGCCCAGCGCATCAGCGATCGCACGGGCGCTGTCATGCACGGCCCGACATTCATGGGTAACCCCCTCGCGTGCACCGTCGCGCTTGCGAGCCTCGACCTGCTCGACGCCGAACGCCTCACGCGCGCAGCACAGTTCGAGGGCGCCCTCGAGGCCGGGCTCGGGCCGCTGCGCAGCATCGCGGGTGTGAAGGACGTCCGCGTCATCGGTGCGGTCGGCGTCGTCGAGTTGGAGGGCGACGTCGACATGACGCGCGCTACTGAGGCGGCACTGGCCGAAGGCGTCTGGATCCGCCCGTTCCGTGGGCTCATCTACACGATGCCGCCGTACGTGTCCACCGACGATGATCTCGCGACGATCGTGCGCGGCGTCACGGCCGCAGTGCGGGCGAGCGTCGACGCCGGCTACCGAGCTAGCGAGCAGTCGCGATGAGCAGGCCTGACGGAATGGAGCCCGAAGCCTCGACGGACGGCGCAGCCGTGCCACGCGGGGGCCTTGACGCCGGCGCCTCAGCCCCAGCGGATGCGACCGTCCGCGGCGGTCAGGTCGATCAATACGCCGTCTTCCTGCGCGACGCCGCACGGCGCCGCGAAGAGGTGGGCCTCACCCGCACGGCCGTCGACGACCAGCTCGACGGCGTCCCCATCGACCTCGCCGGCAACGACTACCTCGCGCTGCGGCGACACCCTGACGTCATCGCCGCAGCCGTCGCCGCGCTCCAGGACGACGGTGCGGGCGCCGGTGCGAGCCGCCTCGTGACGGGCACGCATGCCTCGCACGTCGCACTCGAACGCGAACTCGCCGCGCACCTGGGGCATGAGGCCGCACTCGTGTTCTCCACGGGCTATCACGCCAATCTCTCCCTCATGACGTCCCTCGGCACGGCTGACACGGTCATCATCAGCGACGCGCACAACCACGCGAGCCTCATCGACGGGATGCGGCTCGCGAAGGCGCGCGTCGCCGTCACTCCGCACCTCGACGTGGCCGCGGTCCGCGACGAGCTCGTCGAACGCACCGAGCCGCGCGCCGTCATCGTCGTCGAGTCGATCTTCTCGGTGCTCGGGGATGCTGCCCCGCTGCGCGAACTGCTCGACCTCGCGATCGAGCACGATGCGCTCCTGGTCGTCGACGAGGCACACGGCCTCGGAGTCATCGGCGAGCGGGGCGAAGGCCTTGTGCGGGCGCTCGGTCTGCTCGATCGCCCGGGCCGCGAGCGCATCATCACGACTGTGACGTTGTCGAAATCCCTCGCCGCCCAGGGCGGCGCGGTCCTCGGCTCGGCCGCGCTGCGCGAGCATCTCGTCAACACGGCACGCCCGTTCATCTTCGACACCGGCCTGGCTCCCGCGTCAGCCGGAGCCGCGCTGGGTGCTCTGCGCCAGCTCGTCGCGCGACCCGAACTCGCCGCACGCACCCGCGAGGTCGCAGCACGACTGGCCGACATCGTCGGCGTCGAGGTGCCTGCGGGCGCCGTCCTCAGCGTTCCCATGCCGTCACCGCGCAGTGCCGTGTCCGCCGTCGACGCTGCCCGACGAGAGGGCCTGCGCATCGGCTGCTTCCGCCCACCGAGCACACCCGACGGCATCTCGCGCCTACGCCTGACGGCCAACGCCGGTATCACTGACGGCGACCTCGCAGACGTCGAACGCATCATGCACGGCGTGCTTCGCGAGACGTCGCACGAACGAGCCGGCAGCTCGGAGTCGCCGCGACCTGCTGCCGGCCCGCCCGCTTCCCCACCTCTCGAGGAGATCGCATGACCGCGCCCATCCTGCTCGTCACCGGCACCGACACCGAGGTCGGCAAGACGGTGACGACGGCCGCCATCGCCGCGGCTCTCATCGCTCAGGGCATGCACGTGGCCGTCGTCAAACCCACGCAGACGGGTCTCGCGCCGGGCGAGGCCGGCGACGTCGACGAGGTGGCGCGTCTTGTCGGTGATCTGGGTGGCGACGACGCGGCCACGGGCTCGCTCACGACGCACGAGTTCGTCCGGCTGCCCGACCCGCTCGCCCCCGATTCCGCAGCTCGGCTGGCCCAGGTGACGCTGCCGACGGTCGCCGAGCACGCTCGTCGCGTCCTCGAGATCGCCGAGAGGGACGACGTCGACACCGTCATCGTCGAAGGTGCCGGGGGGCTGCTCGTGCACCTCGACGGCGAGGGCAACACCCTGGCCGACCTTGGAATCGCGTTGCGCGACGCCGGCGCTCGCGCCGGTTTCGTCCTCGTCGTCGCCTCGCGCCTGGGCACCCTCAACGTCACGGCGCTGACCGCCGAGGCGCTCGCTCGCCGCGAGCTCGACCTCATCGGGTACGTCGTCGGCAGCTACCCGAGCGAGCCCGATCTCGCCGAGCGCACCAACATCGACGACCTGCCCACCGCGGCCGGCACCCAGCCCCTCGGCCGCATCCCGACCGGCGCGGCTAGCCTGGAGCCTGCCGAATTCCGCACGCACGCAACAGAATGGGTGCATCTGTGATGTTCCGAACCGACGGCCGTCTCGCTGACGGCCGCACGATCCGCTGGTACGACCGCACCGCGGGCCGTGAGCCGAGCCCCGACACCCGCGACCTGCCGACGACGACCCCGATGTCGCAGATCCGTCGCGATCCACTGACCGGCGAACGGATCGTGCTCGCCGCGCACCGGCAGAACCGCACGTTCATGCCGCCCGCCGACGAGTGCCCCCTGTGCCCCAGTCGCGACGGATACGCGAGCGAGGTGCCGTCCGACTCGTACGAGGTCGCCGTGTTCGACAACCGCTTCCCGGCACTGTCGGACGCGGTCGTCGACGTCCCGACCGAGGACGACCCGCTGTTCGCCTCGGCTCCCGCGCACGGCACGTGCGAGGTGGTGTGCTTCAGCGAACGACACGACGCGTCGTTCAAGGATCTCGGCCTCGAGCAGGCGCGCCTCGTCGTCGACGCGTGGGCCGACCGCACGCGCGAGCTGTCCGCGCGCGACAGCGTCGAGTACGTCTATCCGTTCGAGAACCGCGGCGTCGAGATCGGGGTGACGCTGCCACACCCGCACGGGCAGATCTACGCGTTCGGGTTCGTGCCGCCACGCGCGGCGACGGAGTTGGCGCGCGCCCGCGCCCACCATGACGCGACGGGGCGCAACCTGTTCGGCGACGTCATCGCCCGCGAACTCGCCGACGGCGCCCGCATCGTCGCCGAGAACGACACCTGGGTGGCGTTCGTGCCGTTCGCGGCGCGCTGGCCCGTCGAGGTGCACCTGTATCCGCGGACGCAGGTGGCCGACCTTGCAGCCCTCGACGACGCCCAGCGCGACGGGCTCGCGGCGCTGTATCGCGACGTCCTCACCCGCTTCGATGCCCTCTACGACGCGCCGCTGCCGTACATCTCGGCGTGGCAGCAGGCGCCGGCCAAGGCCGATCACCCGGATCGCGAGCTCGCGTGGCTGCATGTCGAGCTGTTCTCTATTCGTCGCAGCGCCGACAAGCTGAAGTACCTCGCCGGCACCGAGTCGGGGCAGGGTGCGTTCAGCAACGACGTCTCCCCCGAAGCTGTCGCACAGCGCCTGCGTGAGGTGGCAGACGCGTTCGACGGCGGCCCAGGCCGCGAAGTGGGTGAGTCGTCATGACGACGTCGACCTCGACGCAGCGTCGGCTGCTCGACGACGCGAGCTCCCTGTTCGATCGCGAGTTCGGCTCGGACGCAGGCGAACCGGACGGTGCGTGGTGGGCGCCGGGCCGCGTCAACATCATCGGTGAGCACACCGACTACAACGGTGGTTACGTCCTACCCATCGCCCTGCCGACGGGTACGGTTGCCGTCGCACGTCGACGCGACGACGATCTCGTGCGCCTCGCCTCTGAAGGCAAGCGTGTCGAGGTGCGTCTCGGCGAGGTGTCGCGGGAGGCGGGCCTCGGATGGGCGTCCTACGCCGCCGGCGTGGGATGGGCCGCCCGTCGCGACGGCCTCGACGTGCCGGGGCTCGACATCGCGTTCGCGGCCGACGTACCGCGCGGCGCCGGGTTGTCGTCGTCGGCGTCCTTGAGTTGTGCGACGGCGTCGGCGTGGAACGACCTCGCCGGCTGGGGGCTCGACGGGTCGGGCATCGCCAGGCTCGGGCGCCTCGCCGAGAACGAGATCGCGGGAGCACCGACCGGAACGATGGATCAGCTCGCGTCCGTGCTCTGCGAACCGGGGAACGCGCTGCGACTCGACACGCTGACGAACGAGACGATGCAGGTGCCGTTCGACCTCGCCGACGCGGGCCTCGCGCTGCTCGTCGTCAACTCGCACGCGCCGCACGAGCTCGTCGACGGTGCGTACGGCGAGCGCCGCCGCGCGTGTGAGGAGGCCGCCGACGCCCTGGGCATCGCCCGCGGGCGACTGTGCGCCGAGATCGACGGACGCGACGTCGACGCCGTCGATGCGCGTCTCGCCGGGCTGCCCGACGTGCCGCGCCGCCGCGCGCGCCACGTCATCACCGACTCCGCGCGGGTCCTCGCCGTCGACGCTCTCCTGACCGGTGGCGTGACGCGGGACAAAGCGCCTGACGTCGGGGCGCTGCTCACGGCGTCACACGTCAGCATGCGCGACGATTTCGAGATCACCGTCCCGGCCGTCGACACGCTCGCCGCCGCACTCGTCGCCGGTGGCGCGTACGGCGCACGCATGACGGGCGGGGGTTTCGGCGGGTGCGTCATCGCGCTCGTCGACGTCGAAGGCGTCGATGATGCCGTCGCGGCCGCTCGACGGGCGGCGCACGACGGCGGCTTCCCCGAGCCGGAGCCCTTCGTCGCGCTTGCGAGCGCGGGGGCGCATCGGCTCGTCTGAGCGACCTGGTCGCAGTGACTCGACGATCGGCGGTCCAGGCTGATCGACGGGTGCCACAGGTGCTACCCGTCGCGCCCGTCGCGAACGCAGTTCTCCACGCTCGGCGCACACCGAACGGTGGGGGCCAGCCTCGCGGCGTCGACCGGCGGTGTGCTGCGCGATGGTGTCGAGCCCGTCGACCGAATCCTGAGGTATCTCGGGGCCGGCGTAGGCGAGGCCTGTCGGCGCCTCATGCGCGAGGCGCCGACGCACCGCGGACAAGATGCGATTCCCGGCAGGCCCGGAACCGCGCAGTTGTCAGCGTCACGTGATTGGCTGGGAACGTCACCGAGCGAGGCCGGCTGGCCTCACCGCGACCGAAGGAGTCGTCATGCCAACCCGCACCACGAACTGGCCCGCCGGCACGCCCAACTGGGTCGACTGCAGCTTCGACCACATGCACCGAGCGAAGGATTTCTACGCCAAGCTGTTCGGCTGGGAGATCCGCGAGGGCGGTGACGACATGGGCGGCTACGCCGTCGGGCTCAAGCATCACCACGCTGCTGCCGGGCTGGCGCCGCGCATGCAGCCCGACGTTCCGAGCGCGTGGTCCACGTTCTTCGCGAGCGACGACGTCGACGCGACCGCTGGCGCCATCCGCGACGCCGGCGGCCGCACGCTCGTCGAGCCGATGGACGTGCCGAACACAGGACGCATGGCGTTCTTCCAGGATCCCGAGGGGGCCGCGTTCGGTGTCTGGCAGGGCGGCGAGCACCCCGGGTTCGGCATCTTCAACGAGCCCGGTTCCGTGGGCTGGAACGACCTCATGACGCGCGACCTCGAGGGCGCGAAGTCGTTCTACGGCAAGGTTTTCGGCTTCTCCTACGAGGAGATGGGCACCGACTACGTCACGATCAAGCGCGCGAGCGACGGCGAGGTCGTCGCGGGCATGCACCTCGCGACGCAGCTGCCCGACGACGTTCCCGCGAACTGGTTGACGCACTTCGTCGTCGCCGACCGCGACTCCACCGTCGCCATCGTCGAAGAGCTCGACGGCGAGGTGCTCATGAGCTTCGACACCCCGTTCGGGCCGGAGGCGACGATTCGCGGGCCCGAGGGTGAGACCTTCAACGTCATCGCTTTCTCACCCGAGGCCGAGAACGGTCGAGACGCCGAGTGACGAGCGGGTGAGGTAAGCCAGCCCTGACCCAGGAAAATCCCGGGTACTTGTCAGGTCTGCCGGTTACGGACGAGAGCCTTCTCCTAGGTGGATGCGGTTTGCTGTGGGGACACTGCTCCATCCCCCGCGAAGGACCATCATGACGAGCTCCACGCCCGCGAATTCCTCAGCCGCGACGGCACCCACTCGTACGTTCGCAGCACTCGTCGGCGTCGCGTCGCTCGCCGTGCTGCTGCAGGGCCTGTGGGCCGGATTGTTCATGTCGACGCCCGACACCGACCCTGAGAAGACGCCCTGGCTCGAGGTCCATTCGTGGTGCGGGAAGGCCGCCATCGGGTTCGCGCTCCTCGCCACGGTGTGGGCGTTCCTGAAGCTGCGTGAACGCACCGACCTGACCTTCGGCGCGCTGGCGTTGACGGTGCTGTTGATCCTCGAGGCCTATCTCGGGGGGGCTCATCGTGGACGAGGGCAAGGACGTCATGGCCGCCGTCCACGTCCCGCTGGCGATGGCGCTCATGGGCCTGGCGGTGTGGCTCCCGCTGCGGGCCCGAAAGCGCTGACTCCACCGTGAGGACGAGCCTCGGATGCGACACGCGTCCGGGGCTCGTCGTTTGGAACAATGGGTGCATGCACAGCCTCGCCGACACCCAGCCCGCCATCGCCCTCGGAGCCCTCGACGGCCGCTACCGCGGCGCCGTCGCCCCGCTCGTCGACCACCTGTCGGAGGCCGCGCTCAACCGGATGCGCGTCCACGTCGAGGTCGAGTGGCTCATCCACCTCACCGACGCCGGCATTCTCGACGGCGTGCGCGCGCTGGACGACGGCGAGAAGGAGGCGCTGCGCGACGTCGTCGAGGAGTTCGACGGTGACGACATCGCCGAACTAGCCGAGATCGAACGCGAGACGGTGCACGACGTCAAGGCAGTCGAGTACTACCTCAAGCGCCGCCTCACGCAGATCGTGGCCGACGCTGGCCACGACGACGCCGAGCAGCTCTCGGAACTCATCCACTTCTGCTGCACGAGCGAGGACATCAACAACCTCAGCTACGCCCTCATGGTGCAGCGTGCGACGCAGCAGGTGTGGCTGCCGAAGGCGACGACGCTCGTCGAGCAGGTCGCGACGATGGCCCGCGACATGCGGGACGTGCCGCTGCTCGCGCACACGCACGGCCAGCCGGCGACGCCGACGACCATGGGCAAGGAATTCGCCGTGCTCGCGCACCGCCTCGGCCGACAGCTGCGCCGCATCGAGGCCCAGGAGTTCCTCGGCAAGCTCAACGGCGCCACCGGCACGTTCGGCGCGCACACCGCCGCCGTGCCGAGCGCCGACTGGCCGGCGCTGAGCCAGAGCTTCGTCGAGGGCCTGGGCCTCACGTGGAACCCGCTCACGACGCAGATCGAGAGCCACGACTGGCAGGCCGAGCTGTACGCCGACATGGCGCGCTTCAACCGCATCCTGCACAACCTGTGCACCGACGTGTGGACCTACATCTCGATGGGCTACTTCGCGCAGGTGCGCGGCCAGGGCACCGTCGGATCGTCGACGATGCCGCACAAGGTGAACCCGATCCGCTTCGAGAACGCGGAGGCGAACCTCGAGGTCAGCTCGGCGCTGCTCGACGTCCTCGGCTCGACCCTCGTCACGTCGCGCCTGCAGCGCGACCTCACGGATTCCTCGATGCAGCGCAACATCGGCACCGCATTCGGGCACTCGGTGCTGGCCATGGACAACGTCGCGCGGGGCCTCGGCGGTCTCGACCCCGTGCCGGGCGCCATGGCCAAGGACCTCGAAGCCAACTGGGAGGTGCTCGGCGAGCCGATCCAGACGGCGATGCGCGCGCTCGGCGCCCAGGGCGTGCCGGGGATGGAGCAGCCCTACGAGCGCCTCAAGGAACTGACGCGCGGACGCCGCATCACCGGCGACGACCTGCGCGAGTTCGTGCGCGCCCTCGGCCTGCCCGCCGACGTCGAAGCACGCTTCGTCGAGATGACGCCCGCGACGTACGTCGGTATCGCTCCGCAGCTGGTCGACTTCCTCGAGGTCTGACGCCCAGCGGATCATTTCGACGCTCGACGTGCACGGGCCTGCGACGAACGCTCGTGCGCCCCTTGGCGATCTGCTGAAGCCCGCGGCTGCCTCGCTGAGAGCTGAGATCCTGCATGTCGGGGCCTCAGCTCTCAACGCGGCTGTTGGGGGCTGAAATCCCGCAATGCGGAGTTTCAGACCTCACCAGATGCGTTGAGGGCCGAAACTCTGGACTGCAGAGTTTCGGCCCTCGACGTCAGGACGGAACGCCGCCCCTCAAATCATCAGATCGTGACGTCGCCCTTGGCGGTCGCGAACGTCACCGACAGCACCGACGGGGTGCCGTGCGGCGCGACGAACTGGAAGTCGATGTCGGGCTCCCAGTCCTCGCGGTCGACGCCGGGTTCGCCCGTCAGGCCGAGCCATTCGCGCACGCGCTCGGGCGCGCCGGCAAGCATGATGCCCTTGAGCGCGACGTCCGTGGCGCCGTCCTTCGACGGGTGCTGCGCGGGATCGTCCCAGTGGATGAAGTACGGCAGCTGCGGGTCGACGACGAGGTCGCTGACGCCGATCTGCTGCCACGTGATCTCCGCGCCGTCGGGGCGGTGACGGCGACCTTCCGTGGTGGGGCGGCCGAGCTTGGCGACGGGGCCGCTCATGTCGTCGAGTTCGACGACCCAGCCGACCCAACCGCCGCCGTTGGCGGAGCGAGCCTTGACGGCCTGACCGAACGGCATCTTGTCGACGCTCGGGTGCTCCAGCGCTTCGACGACCTCGACGAAACGCCCCTGCCTCAGCGGCAGGATCATGTTGCGCGTCCCGAAGCGCGGGTGCACGCCGCCGTCACGCACTTCGATGCCGAGCTGCTGCGAGAGGCGCTCGGCTGTGGCCTGCAGGCCGTCATTCTCGGCCGCATACATCACGTGGTCAATCCGCATGGAGACACTGTGCCACGTCACCCAACACAGCTTGTAATCAGGGTCACGTCTCGGCGACGCGGGGCCGCGTCACCGGCTGGCGCCCCGGTGCGGACGGGTGGCGGGGGGCACCTCGCTCGCGGCGCCGGGTCACCTGAGTGCGTCGGGTGGCCGCTCGTCAGCCCCGCACGCCGCGCTGTCGCATGGCTTCGTAGAGCACGATGGCGGCGCTCGTCGCGACGTTGAGCGAGTTGACCTGCCCGACCATCGGGATGCGGACGCGGGACGTCGCGGCGCCCAGCATCTCGTCGGTGAGGCCGTACTTCTCGGTGCCGACGGCGACGGCGACGGGCCCGGACAGGTCGATGTCGGTGTGCATGACGTCGGTGTCGGGTGTCGTCGCGATGAGGGGGATGTCGTTGTCGCGCAACCATTCCAGCGTCTCTGACGTGGGTGCCGCCGCAACCGGCACGCTGAAGACGGTGCCCTTCGAGCCGCGGACGACGTTGGGGTTGCCCCAGTCGGTGACAGGGTCGGCCGCGATGACACCGTCGACGCCCACCGCGTCAGCCGTGCGCAGCATCGCGCCCAGGTTTCCGGGCTTCTCGACGCCCTCGGCGACGAGCAGCAGCGGGTTGGCGGGCAGGTCGAGCATGCGCGGATGGGCGTTGACGCTCGGCACGACGGCGAGGAACCCGTCCGGCCCCTCGCGATACGCGACGCGTTCGAAAGCCTGACGCGCGACGGTGACGATCTCCGCGCCCGCAGTGCGCGCCGCGTCGATGACGTCGTGCTGCCGCGCCGCGTCGAGCATCAACTCGTCGCAGACGTAGAGCGTCTGCGGGCGGACGCCGGCGTCGAGCGCCAGACCCAGTTCGTCGTACCCCTCGACGAGCGTCAGGCCCTCGGTCTCGCGCGTGCGGCGCTTGCGCAGGCCGACGAGGCCCTTGAGGCGCGGGTTCGTCGCGGACGTCAGGTGAAGATCAGGCACGCCCCATCATCCCAAATCGACGCGTCTCACGCGAAGGTGGACGCCGTGCGCAGATGGGTACGGGAATCGCGAATGTGGACGTCGATCGCAGAAGGGGGTCAGATGAGCGAGCGCAGGACGAGGGCGGCGCCGTCGTCGTCGATGGGGGCGGTGACCTCGTCGGCGGCGGCCTTCACCTCGTCGGGCGCCTGGCCCATGGCGACGCCGCGCGCGGCCCATTCGAGCATCTCGACGTCGTTGCGCTGGTCGCCGACGGCCACCGTGTTCGCTGGTTCCACGCACAGTTTGCGCCGCACCTGCTCGAGCGCGGACGCCTTCGTCACGCCCTCGGGGTTGATGTCCATCCAGGCCGTGAACCCGACGGCGTAGTTGACCTGGTGCAGGCCGACGCGTTCGGCGAGGTCGAGGAAGTCCTCGCTCGTGCCGGTCGGCGAGCGGAACGTCACGCGCGTGACGGGCTCCGTCATCAGCTCCTCCCACGGCACGACGACCTGCTCGCCGTCGAGTTCACCGTCGGGGAACGGCGCCGTCACCTTGAACACGTCACCCGATTCGACGGCGATGACGGCGTCCTCCCACTGTCCGCGCAGCATCTGCAGCGCCGGCGTCGGGTCGAACGTGACGCGTTCGATCGTCTCGAACCCGTCGGGTAGTGAGCTGTCGAGACGCAGCGTGATCGCGCCGTTCGAGCACACCGCGTAGCCGGACGAGAGGCCCAGCATGTCGATGATCGGCTTCGTCGCGATCACCGCACGCCCTGTCGACAGCACGACCTGATGCCCCGCCTCGACACAGGCGCGCACGGCGTCGCGCGTGACGTCGTGCATCGTGCCGTCGTACTGCAGCAGGGTGCCATCGATGTCGAGGCACACCATGAGCGGCGGCCACTCCTTGCCATCCGGCTGCGACGAAACCGCCGAACCGGTCGACGGGGGCGGCGCGCAGGTGTCAGAGACAGTCACGTACCCACCCTAGGCGCAACGGCCCCTCCTGACGGTGACCATCCGTCGCGGGACGTACACGGCCGGGGTCCAGCCGCGTCCGACAGAGGAGTCGACGCAGCGTCACCACCGCGTCGACGAGGCCGGCCCACCCCGTCTGGGGCGAGCCGGCCTCGTCAGGTGCGTGCCGTTGAGCGTGTCAGTAGGTCTGCTGACCCCACGGCTGCTGCGGGCCCTGCCCGTTGTTCTGCACGTTCGACGTGTTGTGCGCCGACGGGTTCGTCGCGTCCGCCTTGCGCGACTGCAGAAACGCGACGACGCCGACGGCGATCGCGATGAGGCCGGAGAGCAACGTCAACCAGACGCCGGCACCGATCGTCGCGGTGTATCCGGCGGCCGCACCATTCGAACTCACGGCGCTCGACGCGGACGGGAACTGGACGATGCCGAGGATGAGGATGACGAGTCCGATCGCCGCGGTCACGAGGCCCGCCACCTTGGCGTTGAGCTTGCCCAGCAAGGCGAGCACCCCGGCGGCGACGAGGCCGAGGGCGAGGATCGCGACGAAGATGCCCGCCGTGTTCTTCGACCCACCGAGCGCGGAGTTCGCGGTGTTGCTGTTGCCGCCGATGCCGTTGAGTGCCACCGACTCGCTGCCGGCCTTGAACGTCACCCACGCCACGAACGGCGCGATCAGCCCGAGCAGCGCGGGCACGAACGGCCCGAACTTCGCGACAGGCGAGGCGGTCGACGTTGCGTGCGACGCGCCGACGCCGGTCGCCGTCGCCGCGCCCGTCTGCCCGACGCCCGGTGCGAACGACTGACCGTACGGCGCCGACGTGTAGTGCTGCTGGTTCGACACCGCCGCACTCTGCGAGGACGGGTAACCGCCCTGCGGTGACGACGCATAGCCGCCCTGCGGGTTGTTCGACGGATAGCCGCCCTGCGGGTTGTTCGACGGGTAACCGCCTTGCGGAGACGACGGGTAGCCGCCCTGGGGCGCGGACGGGTAGCCGCCCTGGGGCGGGGACGACGGGTAGCCGCCCTGGGGCGGGGACGAGGGGTAGCCGCCCTGCGGGGACGACGGGTAGCCGCCCTGCGGCGTCGACGGATAACCGCTCTGCGGAGCGGCCGGGTAACCGCCCTGGCCGTACGACGGACCCGCCGGGTTCTGGCCGCCGGGGTATTGCCCGTATCCGCTCTGGCCATACCCAGGCTGGCCACCGCCCTGCGGCCCGGCATAGCCGACCCCCGGCGCGCTCGGGTATGCCTGCGACGACGCGGCGTTCTGCTGCCCACCCTGACTCGACGGGCCCCATGCCGGCTGAGCCGGCGCATCCGAGCGTGGGGCGACGCGCGTCGCGTCACTGCCGATCGCCTGCGTGTGGTCGTCGGAGGCAGCAGTGTCCTTGGACATCGAGACTCCCGCGTCCGACGACGCGGCCCCGGCGGGCGTGGAACCCCCAGGCGTCGCGCCGGCGCCGGTGCCACCCGCGACGTGGGTGGCCTGCTCGTTGTTGTCTGCGCTCCAGGTCGAGCCCTGGCCGGACTCGTCGTTGGTCGACATGCCCCTCTCCTTCATGATTCGAGGTACGAAAAAACTTGCTCCCAATGTACGTGCCGCGGCGCCATCCACGGCCCGGTCGCCGCGCGACAGTGGACGGCAGAGACGTCAGGCCCCGAGCTTGAACGCCTCGCGGTAGGACAGGCGCCCACCGGTGCGCATGATGCTGCGCTCATACAGCCGCGTCGCGAGACGGGTGATGACGTACGCCGCGACGATCGCGATGCCGATGGCGAGGATCGGCTCCCACCATGCGGCGCTGCCGTCCATGATGCGTGCCGGCATCGTCACGGTCGAGACGACCGGAACGTACGAGGCGACGACCTGGGCCGTGCCGCTGAGCGACATGCCGACGACGAGCACGAGGACGACGAGCATGACGACGGGCTGCGACGTCGACTGCACGTCCTCGCTGCGTGAGGCGAGCGCGCCGGCGACGGCGAACATGCAGGCGACGACGAAGAATCCGACGAGGAAGAACAGCAGGAACCATCCGGAGGCGCCCGCGACGGTGCCGACGAAGGCGCTCCACTTGGTCTGGCTCAACCCGATGAGTGCGACGGCGGCGAGCAACGTCACCTGAGCGATGGCGAGCAGCGCGTTGCCGATGATCTTTCCGGCGAGGATGTGGCGCAGCGGCACCGCGCTCGCGAGGATCTCGACGATGCGTGACTGCTTCTCTTCGACGACGCTCTGCGCGATCGGCATGCCGAACATGAACGCGACGAAGTAGAACAGGAACGCGAAGACGAGTGACACCACCTTCGCGAGCCCGGCGCGGTCGGCGTCGGAGCTGAGCGTCGACGTCGCCACGGCGCCGCCCTTCGTCAGCGACGACAGCTCGACGCCCTGCGATGCCGCGTTCGACGCGAGCGTCAGTTGTGCGGCGCTCGTCGTCACGTTCTTCTTCAACCCGTCGTCGATGTTCTTGTCGCCGACGAGTTGCCAGCCGCCGTTGGTGCGCAGCAGTGCGGCGTCGGCGTCGCCCTTCGTGACGGCGGCGCGGGCTGCGGCATCGTCGGGGAAGGCCGTGCTCGTGTACTCGACCTTCGCGCCGCCGTCCTTCGCGCTCGTCGCAGCGACGTCGACGACCTGCTTCGCCGACGGCCCGGAGGCGCCCTTCGTGTCGACGATCGCGACCTTCTGCGTGTCGGTCTTGCCGGCGATCCACACCTGCACGGCGAACGTGCCGATCACCATGGCGAGGGTGACGCCGAGGCCGACGAGGAAGTTCTTGTCGCGCGCCTTGACGGCGATCTCGCGCAGGGCGACGATCTGCCACGCCGGACGCGAATCACGCTGAGCTGTCTGGACGTTCATCACGCCACCTCCCGGTAGATGTCGGCGAGCTGGGGCAGGACCTCGGCGTATTCGCGGATGCTCGCGCGTGCCATGACGGTGCGCAGCAACTCGTCGGACGCCCTTTCGCGGCCCTCGGCGTCGTCGGGCAGTTCGAGCAGCGCCCGCGGGCCGTCGACGTCGACGACACCGATGCCGAGACGGTCGGCGACGTCACGCACCCACCCGGCGTCGGAGTCGAGGACGAGGCGGTGACGGACGCGTCCGCTGCGGCGCAGCTGCGCGGCCGTGCCCTGCGCGGCGACGCGGCCGCCCGCGAGGAAGACGAGGCTGTCGCAGAGGCGTTCGACGAGGTCGAGCTGGTGGCTGCTGAACAGCACGGGCACGCCGCGCGAGGTGAACTCGCGCAGCAGGTCGGCCATCGCGTCGACGGCGCGCGGGTCGAGGCCGCTGAACGGCTCGTCGAGGATGAGCGCGTCCGGCTCGGCGATGACGGACGCCGCGATCTGCACGCGCTGCTGGTTGCCGAGCGACAGCGCTTCGAGCTTGTCCTTCGCTCGGTCGCCGAGGCCGAACCGTTCGAGCAGTTCGAGCCCGCGGGCACGCGCCGCAGCGGGTGCGACGCCGCGCAGCTGGGCGAGGTAGACGAGCTGGTCGATGAGGGGCTGCTTCGGGTACAGCCCCCGCTCCTCGGGCATGTATCCGATGCGCCGGCGATGTTCGCGCGTCATCGGCTCGCCGTTCCACAACGCCTCCCCGGCGCTGGGCTCGAGCACGCCCATGATCATCCGCATCGTCGTGGTCTTGCCGGCGCCGTTGCCGCCGATGAAACCCGTCACCTGCCCGTCGGCGACCTCGAACGACACGTCGTCGACGGCCGTCTTGTCACCGAACCTGCGGGTCAGGCCTCTGGCTTCCAACATGTTCCGCTCCCTCGTCATGTTCGATCGTTCCTTCAGCCTGTCGCGTTGGCCGCCGCGCCGGATCCGGCGCGCGACGGATCTTCGCGCCTCCCCCTCGCGACGGAGCTGTCAGTCGCCGACGCGCACCAGGCCCGTCTCATAGGCCGCGACGACGGCCTGCACCCGATCGCGCAGACCGAGCTTCATCAGCACGTTCGACACGTGTGTCTTGACGGTGGCCTCACCGACGAACAGCGCCGCCGCGATCTCCGCGTTGGACAGCCCACGCCCGAGCAGACCCAGCACCTCCCGTTCGCGCGGGGTGAGGTCATCGAGACGGCCGCCGTCGCCCGTCCTGCTCGGGGACAGCGAGGGCGTCGAGTGGGCCGATGAGGCAAAGGGCCAGGCCGACGTCGTCGGTCCGACGTTGCCCGGGCCGTCGTCAGCGGCCCGGGCGGCCTCGGAGCCCGCGCCGAGCGACCCGTCCTGCACGCGTCGTTCGATGACGCGGCGCGTCACCTCCGGGGCGAGCAGGGCGTGTCCGTGCCCGACGGCGCGCACGGCGTCGGCGAGGTCGTCCGCGTCGGCGTTCTTGAGCAAGAAGCCGCTGGCGCCCGCGTCGAGCGCACTGAAGAGGTAGTCGTCGCGATCGAACGTCGTGAGGATGACGACGCGCCCGAGCCCCTCGTCGACGAACCGTCGCGTGGCCTCGATGCCGTCCATGACGGGCATCTGCACGTCCATCAAGGTGACGTCGGGCCGCACCTCGCGGGCCACGTCCAGCGCCTGCGCCCCGTTCGTCGCGGTGGCGACGACGTCGATGTCGTCCTCCACGGACAGGATGAGCGAGAATCCGCTGCTCACCATCTTCTGGTCATCGACGATGACGACCTTGAGCGCGTCCATCAGGCCCACCCTCCTGTCGTTCGCTGCCTCTGTCGCCTCTCGCTGCGGCCTCGGTCATGAGCGCCCGCCGTCGTCGCCTCGCGCGTCGGGTAGCGGCAGCCTGACGCGCACGCGGTACCCACCGGTCAGCCGGGGGCCGATCTCGGCGCTGCCGCGATGAGCCGTCACGCGTTCACGCATGCCGAGCAGTCCCATGCCGCTGCCCGAGGTGCCCTGCCGTGGGCGCCCCTCGTCGAGGATCTCGACCTCTGCGTAGCGCGCCGCACCGGCCCCTTCCTCGCCGCCGCCACTGCGCACCGTGACGGACGCGGACGTCGCCGTCGAGTGGCGCCGGATGTTGGCCAGCGCCTCCTGCACGGTGCGGTAGAGGCTGTGTTGGACGCTGCCAGGCACGTCGACGTCACCGATGAGGTCGCGCAGTTCGACGTCGAACCCGGGCGAGGTGACCTCTTCGACCAGTCGCGGCAGATCGTCCAACCCAGGTTCGGGACGACGGTGCGTCGCGTCCAGCGCAACGCCCGTCTCGCGCTCGTTCCTCGTCGCGAGCGAACCGTCCGATGACGCGGCGACCGCCAGATCAGCCGACACCACCCCGCCGCCAGGCGGCAGACGGCCCGGCCCGGACGACGCGCCGTCCCCGGTTCGCAGGGTGCCGAGCAGGCTGCGCATCTGCGTGACGGCGTCGCGCGAGGAGGTCTCGACGTTCGTCAGCGACGTGGCCGCGAGCGACAGGTCCTTAGTCATGAGCTTGCGTGCGGCCGCGGCCTGCACGCCGATCGCGGCGACGTGGTGGGCGACGACGTCGTGCAGTTCGCGGGCGATGCGCAGTCGTTCGTCGACGACGGCGCGTTCGGTGAGCTGCGCCGACTGCTCCTCGATCGTGCGTGCCTGATCCTCGGCGCGGGCTCGGGCGCGAGCTCCACGCCACGAGTTGGCGCCCGTCGCGACGGCGGTGACGAAGAACAGGACGTTCATCATGACGCTCGTGAGCACCGCTCCTGTGCCAGGGCCGAACAGCGCGTCATCGCGGGTGCCGCGGCCGTTTCCGTAGGCGTCGACGAGCGCGTCACGCCCCGACGCGACCGACAGCTGCACGGCCACCCACCCGAACATGAACACGACGACGGCGCTCGCCGCGACCATCGTCATCCGGCGATCTCGGCCCCAGGCGAGTGCGGTGAAGATGGAGAAGAAGTAGGCCGCCTGCATCGCGAGGTTGCCCATGACGACGTACTGCGCCATGCCGAAGGCGAACATGTGCGCGGCGAGCAGCAGCATGACGGCGAGGGGGAAGCGTCGACGCCACACGAGCGGCAGCATCCCGACGAGCGTCGCCGCATAGAGCGCGGGCCGCCCCCAGGTGCCGCGCGGCAGACCCAACGCGCGCATCGCCTCGAGCTCGACGACGGCACCGAGCAGGAAGACGACGGCGATCACGGCGTCCCGTCGCTGCCATCCGGGTGGCAACGGCCGCACCCAGTCGTCGTCCAGACCGAAGAACTCCCTCACGCCTGCGAGGGTAGACGCCGCCACCGACAGCCCGCCTCCCCCGCGCGACGGAGCGTCAGTTCGTCGCGAGCGACACGACGAGATTGATGGCTGTCGCGACGACGCCGACGCCGAGCGCGTAGCTGAGCAGCGTGTGCTGCAGCACGAGGCGTCGCACCCACCGGTTCTTCAGGTTCGTGTCGCTGATCTGGTACGTCATTCCGAGGTCGAACGCGACGTACGCGAAGTCGTAGTAGTCGGGTTCGCCGCCCTCGAAGTCGATGCCGTTGCTGGCCGGCGCCGGCCCGTAGTACTGACGGGCGTAGCGCAGCATGTACATGAGGTGCACGAGAAACCAGGACGCGACGACGCTTGCCGTCCCGAGCACGGCTTCGGCGGTGCCCGTCTTGTGCTTGCCCGCGACGAGCAGCAACCCGACCCCCGCAAGGCTCGCCATCGTCGCGATGATGACGGTGGCGTCCGCTCCTGCGACGCTCGGATCCTCCTCGCGTGCGTGCTCGGTGGCCTGCGTCGGGTTCATGCCACGCACGATCAGCCACGTCCACGCACTGACGACGATCGCGCCGACCGTCCACCCCGTCATGACGTCGAACACGATCGTCCGGTCGGCGACGGCGATCGTGACGAACGCCGCGAGCACACCGACGATCACGCTGATCACCAACCGAAACCCCGTGCGGCGCGTGAGGGCACGACGGTTCGCCTTGGACGTCTCGTGGGAGGTGTCATTCATGCGCTCATTGTCACCCGACGGACGCGAACCACCGTGGCCTGCGGCAACGGACGCAACGACCGGCGCGTCGTACGGGCGTGAGCATGGAGCGACCTCAGCGGCACCGACTGCCGCATCGCGCGGCGGGAGCAGACGACGCGAGGAGACGACGCGAGCGCCGAGCATGCCGCGGGGACGGCGCCCGGCACCGACATGGCCGGGCCCGCCGGCACGAACTGGTCGGGCGCGAATCATTCGGGCCAGCACGACGACCCCATGCCGGGCGTGCATGAGACGAGCGAGATGGGCGGCCCGACCAGCCGATCGGCCCGTCCGAAGGATCTGACGAGCCCCGAGGACTTCGCGAGGACGAAGACCATCGCGTGGTGCGCCATCGTTGCCGTCGCGTTCGCCCTCATGACGCTGCTGAGCTACCGCACCGCACGGTGACTGGAGGAGACCGACAACGGCTATGGGCGCCAAGAAGATGCGCGAACTTGTCAGCGGCTTCCTGGGCGCCACCATCATCGCCGCCATCATGGTGGCGATCGATCCGCACGGGGAGATCTTCATCGGCTGAGCGCGGGCCGGCACCCGCCAGGATGCCGGCCCGCGTCAGCCCTCGTCGGACTGCGTCGTCCGAGCTCGTCGTCAGACGACGGGCAGCACCTCGAGGCCACCCATGTACGTGCGCAGCGCCTCGGGCACACGCACCGAGCCGTCAGCCTGCTGGTGCGTCTCGAGGATGGCGACGAGCCAACGCGTCGTCGCGAGCGTGCCGTTGAGCGTGGCGACAGAGCGCGTCGCGCCGTCGGTGCGCTCACGGATGTTGAGGCGGCGCGCCTGGAACGTCGTGCAGTTCGACGTCGACGTCAGCTCGCGGTAGGTGCCCTGCGTCGGCACCCAGGCCTCGCAGTCGAACTTGCGTGCGGCGGACGTGCCGAGGTCACCCGCGGCGGTGTCGATGACGCGGTACGACAGCTCGCACTTGGCCAGCATCTCCTCTTCCCACGCGAGCATGCGAGCGTGCTCCGCTTCGGCGTCCTCGATGCGGCAGTAGGAGAACATCTCGACCTTGTTGAACTGGTGGACGCGGATGATGCCACGCGTGTCCTTGCCGTACGAACCGGCCTCGCGGCGGTAGCAGCTCGACCAGCCGGCGTAGCGCACGGGAGCGTCGACGTTCAAGATCTCGTCCGCGTGGTAGCCGGCGAGCGCGACCTCTGAGGTGCCGACGAGGTAGAGGTTGTCCTCCTCCTGCACGCGGTAGATCTCGGCGTCGTGCGCGACATCGAAGCCGGTGCCCTGCATCGTCTCCGGGCGCACGAGGGTCGGCGTGATCATCGGGGTGAAGTCGTTGGCGATGGCCTGGTCGAGCGCCATCTGCAGCAGCGCCAGCTCGAGGCGTGCGCCGACACCCTTGAGGAAGTAGAAGCGCGAACCGGAGACCTTTGTGCCGCGCTCCATGTCGATCGCGCCGATGAGCTCACCGATCTCGAGGTGATCCTTCGGCTCGAAGTCGAACGTCGGGGCCTCACCGACCGTCTTGACGGTGACGAAGTCGTCCTCGCCACCCGCCGGCACGCCGTCGAGGACGACGTTGGGGACGGTGCGAAGCAGCGCGTCGAACTCCTTGCCCGCCTCGTCGGCAGTGGCCTCGAGCTCCTTGACGCGGGCGCTCAAGGTCGCAGCGTTCTCGCGCGCGGCGTCGGCCTCGGCCTGCAGACGCGCGACCTCCGAGTCGTCACCGCCCTTCTTGGCCTTGTTGAGCGCACCCATCGCGGCGCCGACGCTCTTGGACACCTGCTTCTGCTCGGCGCGCACCCTCTCGAACTCGCCGAGCGAACTGCGGCGCGTCGCGTCGAGCTCGAGAATGCGGTCGACGACGCCCTCGTCAGCGCCGCGAGCACGCTGGCTCGCGCGGACGGCGTCAGGGTTGTCACGAAGCAGTCGAATGTCGATCACCCCTCAAGGCTATCGCCCGCGCGAATGTGCGTCATTCCAGTTACAGTGCAAGGCGTGTCGAACACGCCCTCCCGTCCGCGCGCCGCGATCGTCGTCAACCCCACGAAGGTCGACGACCTCGGCGCCCTGCGCCGCGAATGCGTCGACGTCTCGCGCGACGCCGGATGGGCCGAGCCGCTGTGGCTGCAGACCCGCCTCGACGACCCCGGCACCGGCCAGACGCAGCAAGCACTGCGCCAGGGCTGCGACATCGTCTTCGCCGCCGGTGGCGACGGAACGGTGCGCCACGTCGGCGCGGCGCTGAGCGGCACGAGCGTGCCGCTGGGGTTGATGCCACAGGGCACCGGCAACCTGCTCGCGCGCAACCTCGGCGTCTCGGTGGACGGCTCGGCGGCGCTCAACTTCGCGCGGTCGCTCGCCGGTGAGGACACCATCATCGACGTCGGGCGGGTGCATGCGACGTTCGGTGACGGCTCGGCGACGAACGACACCTTCCTCATCATGGCCGGCTTCGGACTCGACGGCGACATCATGAACGCCACGAGCGAGACCCTCAAGAAGCGCATCGGGTGGATGGCCTACCCCGTCGCCGGCGCGCGCTACGCGACTCAGCGCCCCGAGCGCATGCTCGCCTCCTTCGACGACGGCGCACCGCACACGAAGAAGACGACGACGCTGCTCGTCGGCAACTTCGGTCTGCTGACGGCGGGTGTGCAACTCATGCCCGGCGCCAACGGCACCGACGGGCGCTTCGACACCGTCTGGCTCTCCGCCGACGGGCCCCTGCAATGGGCTGCGCTCTCCGCGCAGATCTTCGCTCGCTCACGGCGCACCACGGGTCGCGTCGAGCGCACACGCTGCGCCCGCGTCGCCGCGAAGGCCATGGGACGCCCGCGCGCGCTCGAACTCGACGGCGACGTCCTCGGCGACGTGCGTGAGATGGAGATGTGGGTCGAGGAGAAGGCACTGCGCGTGCGCGTCGCCAACCCGCGTCACTCACGCATGTCTGACGTCCGCCGTCACCTCCCCGGCATCCTGGGCCAGACGCTGCGCCGCTGACACGCGCCCCCTGTTCGATTCCCGTCCCCATCTGCGATTTTCGTCCACATTCGTTGCCGAGCCTGGCCCAACCCGTCGGACGGACGGATCGCTCGGGACAGTGACGGGCCGCACTGCGCGAGGGGCTGACGCTTGATGCGTCAGCCCCTGTCGCAGTGTTCAGACCCGCGGTCTTGAACCGAGAACCGTCAGCAGCACCGCGCGCCGGGGTTGCGGTCCTGGGCGTCGGTGCGCTCACGCCAGTAGTCGCGCTTCGACATCGGCGCCTCGCCGGGGTGGGCGACGGCGTGATGGCGCAGGTAGCGCTCGTAGTGGTTGTCACCCATCATCGAGGCGACGTACCACTTGAGCGTGCCGACGATTCCGCGCGGCTCAGGCATGGACGCGCTCACCCGCATGCACGCCCTCGGGGTCGAGGCCCGCCTCACGCCACTGCGCGAGCACGCTCTCCTCGTCGGGCGCGACGCGCATGCCGCTCGGCGCGAAGATCTGCGACGGCACCGCGTCGTCGCGCACCTCGGGGTCGACGTGCCCGCTGCGCAGCGCCTTGAGCGCCGCGAACACACCCGCGATGACGACGACGATGACGAGCACCGCGAAGAGAACCGAGAGCGTCTCCTGGATGAGCGTGTTGCGGATGACGGCCTCGATCTCCTCGGGCGTCTTGGCCGTCTTGAACTTCGTCAGCCCCTTGTTCTCGGCGTCGACGAACGCGTTGTGCTGCGCCCAGTAGCCGATCTTCGCGTCGCTCGAGAAGATCTTCTGGTAGCTCGCGACCATCGTCACGAGCAGATCCCAGGCGAGCGGGATGCCCGGGATCCACGCCCACTTCGCCTTGCCGTTGCGGATGACGACGACCGTCACGACCGTCAGCGCGACCGCGGCGAGCAACTGGTTGGCGATGCCGAACAGCGGGAACAGCGTGTTGATGCCACCCAGCGGGTCGGTGACGCCCATGAGCAGGATCGAACCCCATGCGGCGACGACGACGAGCGTCGAGATCCACGCACCGACGCGCCAGGACGTGTCACGGAAGCGGTGCAGCCCGGGCACGTTGCCGAGCGTCTCCGACAGCATGAAACGTGCGACGCGCGTGCCGGCGTCGACCGTCGTCAGGATGAACAGCGCCTCGAACATGATCGCGAAGTGGTACCAGAACTGCTTCATCGAATCGCCTGGGATGACGCGGCTGAACACGTCCGACATGCCGAACGCGAACGTCGGGGCGCCACCGGTGCGCGACACGACCGAAGCCTCGCCGACGTCCTTCGCGGCCTGGGTGATCTCGGGCGCGGTGATCGGATTACCGCCCAAGCCTATCGAGTTCACCCACGTCGCGGCCTTCTCGGCCGTCCCACCCGTCACGCCGGCGGGGGCGTTGATGACGAAGTACAGGTGCTGGTCGATGATGGCCGCCGCGATGAGCGCCATGATGGCGACGAACGACTCGACGAGCATCGAGCCGTACCCGATGAGTCGCGCCTGGCTCTCCTTCTGGATGAGCTTCGGCGTCGTGCCCGACGAGATGAGCGCGTGGAAGCCGGACAACGCGCCGCACGCGATCGTGATGAACAGGAACGGGAACAGCGAACCCGCGAAGACGGGACCGTTGCCGTGCTTGCCGAACGACGTGATCGCGGGGATGTCGATCGCCGGACGCGCGGTGATGATGCCGAGCGCGAGCAGGACGATCGTGCCGACCTTCATGAACGTCGACAGATAGTCACGCGGCGCGAGCAGCAGCCAGACCGGCAGGACGGCCGCGGCGAACCCGTAGACGATGAGGCACCAGGCGAGCGCCGTCGGAGACAGCGTGAACATGTCCTTGCCCCAGGCCGTCTCGGCGACCCAGCCGCCGGAGACGATCGCGAGCAGCAGGAGCGCGACCCCGATGAGCGACACCTCGGTGACCGACCCCGGACGCAGGAAGCGCAGGTAGCAGCCCATGAACAGGGCGATCGGGATCGTCATCGCGATCGAGAACACACCCCACGGCGACTCGGCGAGCGCGTTGACGACGACGAGGCCGAGCACCGCGATGAGGATGACCATGATCGTCATGACGGCGAGCATCGCCGCCCAACCACCGACGGGGCCGAGCGTGTCGCGCGCCATCTGGCCGATGCTGCGGCCGCCACGGCGCGTCGAGATGGCGAGCACCATGTAGTCCTGCACGGCGCCCGCGAAGATGACGCCGAAGATGATCCACATCGTGCCCGGCAGGTAACCCATCTGCGCGGCGAGCACGGGGCCGACGAGGGGGCCGGCGCCGGCGATGGCGGCGAAGTGGTGGCCGAACAGGACGCGACGGTCCGTCGGCATGTAGTCCTGGCCGTTCTCGAACTGCTCCGCCGGCGTCGCGATGTCGTCGCGCGGCTGCACGACCTTGTACGCGATGAGACGGCTGTAGAGCATGTAGCCGATGACGTAGCTGCCGACGGCCGCGAACACGAACCAGATGGCGTTGACGTGCTCACCGCGGACGAAGGCGACCATCGTCCAGCCGATGGCGGCGACGATCGCCGCGACGGCGATCATGATCTTCTGCCGCCCGGTGATGGTGCGAGGGGGTTCGACCGCGACGGGGGGCAACCCCGGATCGCGGTCGAGGGTGTCGAGACGTGACGCCGCCACGGTGACCTCCTGGTAGTGCTGGTGGCCATGACGGCCGCTGTGAGTAAGGCCACACTAGGGGTCTACCCGTGGGTACGGAGTCTCTACTCGCGGACCGAGAAAATCACATCCCGGTCACGACGTCGGCGGATGGGTTGGGGGCCGGGCTCGGATGGAGATTGGGGTTCGGCCGGGCCGCCCTACACCGTGCCCTTCTGCGGTTCCTGCCCCCGTCTGCGATTCTCGGTCACATTCGCAGCCGACGTAGGCGCCGTCAGGCCGTCGGGCCCTGCGGCCACGGCGGCGAGCCGAACCAGTAGCGACGCGTCTCGCCCGGAAACGCGGGGTGGGAGCGGACGTCCTCGAACTGCCCGCCGCACTTCTCGATGACGGCGCGTGACGCCGGATTCTCGGTGCTGCAGCACACCAGCACCTGCTCGATGCCGAGCGCCCGCGCCTCGTCGAGACCGAGCATCAACGCGCCCTTGGCGACGCCCCGCCCACGAGCGCTGGGACGCACCGAGTAGCCGATGTGACCGATCGCCTCATAGAGCACCTCGGTGAGGGTGTGACGCAGGGCCAGAAATCCGACGATGTCGCCCTCCCCCGCCCGCGGGCCGTCCAACACCCAGAAATAGCTGCAGTGCACGAATCCCTCAGGCGGCGGGACGGTCGTATCGCCCTGGCGCGCACGATCGGCGAGGTAGGCGTCGAACCCGGCGCGCGACGTGTCGACGATGTCGTCGCGACGATAGCCCGTGCCGTCCTTCGGCGACGCGCCGAACTCGTCGAACGCGCCCCTCCAGTCGTCGTAGCGAGCGGCGTCGGGCCTGATGAGCGTCAGCATCCCGTCATTCCATCACCGTGCGACGCCCCCGGCGACTGATTTTCCCGACGGCCGGCTGGACGAATGTGCACGCAAACCGCCGATGGGGACAGGATTCGCCGATGTGGACGGGATTCGCGAAGGGGGACGAAAATCGCAGTGGGGTACATGACGACGTGGTGCGGGCCCCAGAGACCCGCACCGCGTCATGTCAGTTCGCACCGTCAGGCGGCCGCGCCACCCGTCAGCCCGTTGACGCCGACGGGCTTGTCGCCCCCGACCGTCACACGCCTCATGGCGCGCGGGCCGAGGTTGGCGTCGACGTAGTCGCGGTTGGCGTAGTGCGACGTCGCACGGTTGTCCCAGATGCCGACGTCGCCGGGCGCCCAGCGGTGACGGATCGTGTGCTCGGGCTGCGTCAGGTGCGCATACAGCGCGTCGAGGATCGCCCGCGACTCGGCCTGCGACACGCCGACGACGTGGGAGGTGAAACCGGGGTTGACGAACAGCCCACGCCGTCCCGTCTCGGGATGGACGCGCACGACGGGGTGCTCGACGACGGGCAGCTCGGTGACGACCTTGCCGTTCCATTCCTGCCCACCATGCTTGCGCAGGTACGCGCCCCATTCGCGGTTGCCGTCGTGGGCGGCGATGAGCTGGTCGACGAGGCCGCGGAACGGCTTCGACAGCGAGTCGTACGCCGCCTGAGCGTCGGCCCAGGAGGTGTCGCCGCCGTAGTCGGGCAGCGTCACGGCGCGCAGGATGCTGATGGCCGGCGGCTCCTTCATGAACGTGACGTCCGTGTGCCACTCGTCGGAGAACGAGAACTCGGGGTCGGAGGAGTCGATCGAGTAGATCTCCTTGCGCTCGTGCGTGCTCGCGACGGGGTGACCCGCCGTCAGCTCACCGAGCAGGTTGCCGAGGCGCACCTGCGCGTCGTCGTCGAACGCGTCCTGACCGCGGAAGAAGAGCACCTTGTGCGCGAGCAGCGCGCGGCGCAGGTCGAACGCTATCGCGTCGTCGACCTGCGCGAGGTCGACGCCGTGGACGATTGCGCCGAACGCCGGGCCGAGGCGTTCGATGCGCAGCCCGGGCGTCGCGACGGTGCCGCCGTGGCGCGCCGCTGCGCCGCTCGCGGAGTCGACGTTCGTGTCGGGCGTGGTGTCGAGGAGTGTCATGGCAGACCCTTCGTTGCGCTTGCCGCCGCGTCGGTCGACGGGCGGCCGGGTCGTTACTCGGGGCACCCCGGCGCACCGTGTGCGTTCGCATGGGGGTTGCCGCCCGGCCAGCCGAGACTTCGCGCCGGGGCTCGTGACCCACGCATAACGTAGCACTCACCTATTCAAAATAGCGAGTTATGCAAAGGGGCTGCCCGGGCACCGGACGCGCCTTCGGGTTCCAACCACGCCCGGCACCGTGCGCGGCATCACGACACGGCTGCTACGGGGCGAGTCAGTGCTCGCGATCCGCCATCTCACCCGCCGTCGCTGGCCCGGGGCGATGCCCGGCACACGACAGCGGCCGACGACCTCGTCGAGGTCGTCGGCCGTCACCGTGCGCGCAACAGGTCAACCCTGCCGACGCGACGCCCAGTGCGAGCCCAGCGGGTAGCCGCCGTTGTCGCCGTTGTCGGTCGTCTTCGTGGCGAGCACCTGGTGCAGGTGCAGCCAGCCCTCCTCGAACCCGAGGCGTGAACCGGCCATGTAGATGCCCCACACCTGCGCGGTCGGCAGGCCCGCCTCGGCGACGCAGAAATCCCAGTTCGCCTCGAGGTTGCGGCACCAGTCGCGCAGCGTCAGGGCGTACGACAGGCGCAGGTTCTCGTCATGCTGAACCTCGAAACCGGCGTCGTGGCACCCACTGATGAGCCGCCCCGGCGAGGCGAGCTCGCCGTCGGGGAAGACATAGCGATCGGTGAACGGCTCCGGCTTGGCCGATGCCGAGTCGTCGCGACGCGTGATGCAGTGGTTGAGCAGGCGGCCACCGTCGCGCAGCTTCGAGTGCAGGAACGAGAAGTAGTTGGCGTAGTTCTTCACGCCGATGTGCTCCGTGAGGCCGATCGAGCTGACGGCGTCGAAGCCCGTCTCGGTGACGTCGCGGTAGTCGCCGTGGCGGATCTCGACGAGGCCCTCGAGGCCCGCCTCACGCACGGCGCGCTGACCCCACTCGGCCTGTTCCTTGCTCAGGGTGACGCCTATGACGTGGACGCCGCGCTCGCGAGCGGCGTGCATCGCCATGCCGCCCCAGCCGCAGCCGACGTCGAGCAGCCGTTGGCCGGGCTGCAGGTCGAGCTTGTCGGCGACGAGGGCGAACTTGCGCTCCTGCGCTTCCTCGAGGGTGTCGTCCAGCGTGTCGAACACGGCGCACGTGTAGGCCATCGACTCACCGAGCACCTTCTCGTAGAACGCGTTCGAGACGTCGTAGTGGTGCTTGATCGAGTCGGCGGCGCGGCCCACCGGGTTCACCTTGGCGAGGTGGCGCTTCCAGCGGGGCTCGTTCTCGACCTCGGGCAGCGGCGGGTGGACGAACGCCTTCGGCCCCAGCTGTTTGACGACGGGCGCGAGCGCCGACGCAACGCCCTTCGGCGTCAGCTGCTTCGTGCGCACGTCACGCTTGATGCGGCTGAACACCTCGTAGGGGTCACCAGGGTGGAAACCGGTGCCGGTCAGCGTGCCCGTCAGATAGGCGCGGGCGAGGCCGAGATCGCCAGGGGCGCTGAGGAGGTAGCGCAGCCCCTCCTCGCTCTCGACACGCACGGCGATGTCGCTGTCACGCGGGCCGATGTCGGTGCCGTCGTACGCCGTGATGCGGAAGGGCAACGGCTCCTCCAACACGGCCTGGACGGCCTGGGCGACGAGGGGGGTGGCGGTCGTGGTCTGGCTCATGCGTGCGTCCTCATCTTGTCAGCGAACTCAAGAAGGCGGCCCTGCGGGTCGTACTTCGTCTTCATGCGGCGGTATTCGGCTGCGCCGTACAGCGCTTCGAACGTCTCGGCGTCGTAGTAGACGTCGGAATAGAGCGACTTGTGGCCGTGCATCGTCGGCAGCACGGCCTCGATGTCGCGGTTGACGTCGCCGTCAGACCGCCCGGGGGTGATGGCGACGGTGCCCCAGAACCCGACGTTGACGTACGTGCGGTTCGGTTCGAGCTGGTACAGCGGCCACGCGTCGTCGCCGCGCAGGCGCAGCGGGCACACCCACACGGGCGTCATGCCGACGTGCTCGTCGAACCACGGCATGAACGTCTCGAGCTGTTCGAGGGGCACTTCGACGTCCTGCACGACGCGCTCGCGCGGCAGTTCGCCGCGCATCTCGTCGATCTTCGCGGCGAAGCCCCAGCGGTTCTCCCACCCGACGATGCGGTGGTAGAAGTCGCTGCGACGGTACTTGCGCGGCCACACGCGTCGCACCTTCGGGTTCTGTGCGAAGAACGCGTCGGAGCACCAGAACCAGTCGGTGTCCCAACGCCAGATGTAGTCGTGCGCGCTCAAGGTGTCGCGGTCGAGCTCACTGATGCTCTTGTAGAAGATGTTCTGCCCCGGTGTAGTCGCGTCGGGCGGCGGCGCGTCTCGGGAGAGTGGCGAGCACGAGATAGGCCTCGTCCTTGCTGACGATCATGCCGTCGAGGCCGTCGACGCGTTCGCCTTGCCACTCGCGGGTCTCGACGATGGCGTCGATCGCTCGCGTCATGGCTGCGACGCTCGCGAACCGCACGTTGCGCGTCTCGACGAGGTCATCGATCGGCTGCAATTCGATGCGCAGACGCGTCGCGTAGCCCAGGCTGCCGTAGCTGTTGGGGAAGGCGCGGAAGAGGTCGGCGTGCTCGTTGGTCGGCGAGGCGGTGAGCAGCTCGCCGGTGCCGGTGAGGATGTCCATCTCGAGGACGGATTCGTGCGGCAGCCCGTTCTTGAACGACGTCGACTCGATGCCGAGGCCGGTGACGGCGCCGCCGAGGGTGATCGTGCGCAACTGCGGGACGACGAGCGGCATGAGGCCGTGCTCGAGCGTGGCGTCGACGAGGTTCTCGTACGTGCACATGCCCTGGACGTCGGCCGTGCGAGCGTCGGCGTCGATGCTGATGACGCCCGTGAGGCCGCTGACGTCGAGGCCTACCTTCGCTTTCTCACGCGGACGGAAGAGGTTCGAGGTCTTCTTCGCGAGGCGCACCGTGGCGCCGGCGGGGATGGCTTCGAAGGAGGCCCTCAACTGCGCGACGGCAGAGGCGTGAGCGGCCTCACCGGCCAGTTCCACACTGGGCTGTTTTTTCTTATCGAACATCTATGCTCTCCACGTCTCAGGAAGTTACGCCTGCCCCGGTTGCAGCACCAAATCAGGCCGGCTCATTCCCGAGCAACCGCTCGACCCAGGCGTTGCGGAACATGCCGGACGGGTCATGCCGACGCGCCTCGCCGTCGAGGGCATGCAGTCCGGGGAACTGTTCGCTGAGCTGCTGCGGCGGTGCCGCGTGCAACTTGCCCCAGTGCGGACGCGGGTGGCCGAGTGCAGCTTCGAGGGCCGGCAGTTCACGGCGGACGGCGTCCGGGTCGCGGCGCCAGGTGAGGTGGATGGCGAGCATCTCGCCGGTGGCGAACGGGCTCGCACTGAGGCTGTCGCCGGCGACGGCGCGGATCTCCATCGAGTGCGCGAGGCGGGCGAAGACATCGGCGAACCGTGGCAGCGCTCGCAGGGCGTCCGCGACCGTTTCACGTGAAACGAAGTACTCGCTCTGCACCTCGTCGCCGACGCTGGGGGCGAAGTCGCTGCGGAAGTGAGTCAGCCGTTCGGCGCTCGGCCCGTGAACACCGAGCTGCTCAGTCACCGCGACGGGATCAGCGCCTGGGCTCGGGTGACGAGGGCTCGTCGCGGCGCGGGCGCCGGCGAGCTGAGCCGGAGCATCGACGCCGCGCGGACGCTTGGCGAAGAGCAACGCCCGACCGCCGTCGCTCCAGTCGGGGGCGATGCTGAACGAGTAGAGCGGGCGCGTCAGGTCGTCGAGATGGTCGACGAGGGCGTCGTATTCGAGCCCTTCGTACACCGTCGTCGCGATGTCGAACGCGGGCACGACGTCGAGGATCAACTCGACGACGGGCCCGAACAGACCGAGATGCACGGGATAGTGCTCGAACCCGGGTTCGCCGCGCGTCATCGTGTGCAGATCGCCCGCAGCGGTGACGTGGGTGAGCGAACGCACCGCAGACGCGAGGCTCGGACGCTCCCATCCGGAGCCGTGCGTCGCCGTCGCGATGGCCCCGGCGACGGTGATGTGCGGCAGTGACGCAAGGTTCTCGAGCGCCCAACCACGCTGCGCGAGAACGGCGTTGACCTGCGCATACGTGGCGCCGCCGTCGATGGTGACGCAGCGTGCGTCCTCGTCGAGGTCGATGCGACGCTCGAGGTCGAGGAGGCTGAGCTGCACGCCGTCTGTGTCGGCGATGTCGTTGAAGCTGTGGCCGGTGCCGACCACCCTCAGCCGCCCACCGTCGGCCGCTGCCCGGCAGACCGCATCCTGCACCTGCGACGTCGTCCGCGGCGCGTATCGCTCGCGCGCTTCGAAGACGACGGTGCCGGCCCAGTTCGTGGCAGGGAGCGCGCTCATCCCCCGACGTTATACCCGCCCGACGGCGCTCGCCCGGGGTGCTCGAGGCCGGGGTGCTGGCTCTACGGGCGAGTGAGTCACTCGTGTCCGGGTGAGTCAGTCAGGACTGACTCACCCGGACGTTGGTGACGCAGCTGGATCTCACGTCGCATGCGCCGCCCTGCGGGGCGTGGCGCGACGGGAGTCGAACGATCAGATCGAGACGACCATCTTGCCGGTGTTGGCGCCGTTCAGCAGGTCCATGAACGCCTGCGGCGCGTTCTCCAGGCCCTCGACGACCGTCTCGTCCCACTGAACCGAGCCATCGGCGAGCCACGTCGCCATCTTCTGCTGGAACTCGGGCACGAGGTCGCGGAAGTCGCTCTGGATGAACCCGCGGATCGTGATGCGCTTGCCGATGACGAGCGCGAGGTTGCGCGGCGCGGCGGGCGGCTCCGTCGAGTTGTACTGCGCGATGGCGCCGCACATCGCGATGCGCCCGTGGGTGTTCATCGACGAGATGGCCGCCTCGAGGTGGTCGCCCCCGACGTTGTCGAAGTAGACGTCGATGCCGTCCGGCGCGGCGTTCTTGAGCAGGCCGCGGACGTCACCGTCCTTGTAGTTGAAGGCGGCGTCGAAACCGAGCTCCTCGAGGCGCGCGATCTTCTGTGCGGAGCCCGCCGAACCGATGACGCGGGACGCACCCTCGAGTTTCGCGATCTGACCGACGAGCGAGCCGACGGCACCGGCCGCGCCGGAGACGAACACCGCGTCGCCGGAGTGGAATTCACCGGCGCGCATGAGCCCGCCGTACGCCGTGATGCCGGGCATGCCGAGCGCGCCCAGGTAGGCGGACGGCGACACCTGCGCGCCACCGACGTTCGTCGAGACCTTGCGTGCCGCCTTCGCGGGCACGACGGCCATGTCGCGCCAGCCGAGGCCATGGAGGACGAGGTCACCCTCCGCGAAACCCTCAGCGCGGGATTCGACGACCTCGCCGACCGCGCCGCCGTCGAGGGGCTCGTCGATCTGGAACGGCGGGACATAGGACTTCACGTCGTTCATGCGGCCACGCATGTACGGGTCGACGCTCATGACGGTGTTGCGCACGAGCAGTTCGCCGTCGCTGAGGGCGGGGAGTTCCCGCGTCTCGAGGCGGAAGTTGTCGGAGGTGGGCGCGCCATGGGGGCGCGACGCGAGCACGATCATCTGAGAAGTCGTCATGCCCTCACATTGCCACGCGGCACCGACGACGCTCCACTCGGGAAGGACCGAAACCTTTGGACGCCACGGGTTCACGACGACCGCCGCTCACGCGAACGTGATCGAGAATCGCAGGCGGGCACGAGCCTGCAGGCTGACGTCAGTGATGGTCGCGCAGTTTCAACCGGTAGCTCACGACCTCGCCGATGTCGCCAGCCTCCTCGAAGCCGCGTGATTCGTACAACCGGCGCGCGTACGCGTCGTCGCTGCGGATCGAGACGCGCAGGTGGTGCGCGCCGTTCTCGCGCGCACCGTCGAGGACGGCCTCGACGAGGGATCCGCCGACGCGACGGCCGCGTGCCGCTCCGTCGACGAAGAGATCCGCGAGCACCCAGTCGTGAGTGAGGTGGGTCGAGTCGAACGCGCGGTAGACCTGCGCGAACCCGACGACGCCCACCCCGTCACGGGCGACGAGGACGAGCGTCTGCCCCGTCTCGATGCGCTCGGCGAGAAACGTCCGCGCGTCGGGCGTCGGCGCCTTGCCGTAGAAGCTGCGGTACTGCTCGAACAGGTCGACGAGCTCGTCGACGTCCCCAGGCATGGCATACGCGATGTCGATGTTCACGCCTCCATCCTGCCCAATCGCGCGCGCAGCGGCCACCGCAAGATCGGCCTTGCCCGATTCCATCGACACCTCAGGCGGCCACGTGCTCGACTCTCGTGCAGCTGCCCCCGTTCTTGTGTCATCAACGCGCGAGATGCCGCGCGTTGATGACACAACATCCTGTCCTGCCCTCGCGGGCGTGAGGTCACAACGAGCGGGCGATGAGTTCCTTCATCACCTCGTTGGCGCCGCCGTAGATCTTCTGGATGCGCGCGCCGGCGTACATCTTCGCGATGGGGTACTCGAGCATGAAGCCGTAGCCGCCGAACAGCTGCAGGACGCGGTCGATGACATTGCACTGCACGTCCGTCGTCCAGTATTTCGCTCGCGAGGCGGTGGCTGAGTCGAGCTTGCCCTCCATGTGCAGCATGATGCAGTGATCGAGCAGGGTGCGGGCGGCGAGCACGTCCGTCGAGCACTCGGCGAGCACGAAGCGCGTGTTCTGCAGGTCCATCAGCGTGCCGTCGAACAGTTCACGCGACTTCGCGTGCTCGACCCCGAGCTTCACGGCCAGCTCCGCCGATCCGACGGCCGTGCACGCGAGGCCGAGGCGCTCCTGCGGCAGCTGCTCCATGAGGTGGTAGAAACCGCGCCCTTCCTCGCCGAGCAGATTCGCGACGGGCACGCGCATGTCGGTGAAGTGCAGTTCGCGCGTGTCCTGACCGTGCTGGCCGATCTTCTGCAGCACCCGCCCGCGCTCGAAGCCGTCGAGGTCGGCCGTCTCGAGCACGATGAGCGAGATGCCCTTGTGCCCGGCGGCCTTGTCACGCTCGCAGGTGCGGGCCACGAGGACGATGAGGTCGGCGTGGCCGGCGTTCGTGATGAACGTCTTCGAGCCGTTGATGACGAATTCGTCGCCGTCGCGCACCGCGCGCGTCGAGACGCGCTTGAGGTCGGAGCCAGCGCCGGGTTCCGTCATGCCGACGGCGCCGACCCATTCGCCAGAGCACAGCTTCGGCAGCCACTTGCGCTTCTGCTCCTCGGTGCCGTAGGCGACGATGTAGTGCGTCACGATGATGGCGTGGACGACGAAGCCCCACGAGTCGTCACCGGCCTTCGCCTGCTCGATGGCGACGACGGCCTCGTGCGCGAACGTCGCGCCGCTGCCGCCGTACTCCTCTGGTACCGACAGGCCGAGCAGGCCCAGCTCACCCGCCTTCGTCCAGACGTCACGATCGACCTGGTGCTGTTCGCTGTAGCGGTCGATGTTCGCGAAGATCTCGCGGCTGAACGTGGCGGCGAGACGCTGGAGGTCTTCCAGTTCGTCGTCCATCCACGGCGAGCGGTACGGCAGGGGTGCGGCCGGGCCCATGGGTCTTTCCTTTCGTCGGTTCCACCAGTGTGCCCCACATCACAACAACCTTGGCGCTGCGGGCGCGTCTCATTCACTGCCCGTCGCACCGGCTCCTTCACCCGAAGGGACCAATGACCCTGGATCTATGTTGACCGTCAGGTACGCTTTATCGAACGCGAGTGGTGAAATCCGACACACGTAGTGGGTCTGACGTCCGACCGGGTGGTGGCGGACGACAGCCCGCGCGAACCGCCACGGCGCCGCGCACGGGGGAAGCGCAACCGAGAACGAGGAGCTGCTGCATGGCCAGCCATGACGCCGGGTGGGAGGCGTTCCGCGAGGAGTTCCGCCACTGGATGGAGCTTCGGGGGATGACGAGCAGGGCCCTCGCCGCTCGCCTCAACGAACTCTCCGTCGACCAGCCGTTCGACGAGCACGTCGTCAAGCGATGGCGCCACTCCACGTCACCGCCCCTCGAAGCCGTGCGTCACATCGCCTCCCTGCTCTCGATGAGCGACGATCCGAGCGGTCAGGCTCCCTACGATCCCGCGTTCATCCTGCGTCGCATGGGCCTGCTCGCGCCCGCCGCGCCGGCCCAGGAACTTCTCGACACGAGCCTGCGCCTGCAGGAGCTTCGCCTGCGCCTCAGTGAGGTGCGCGGCCAGCTGAGCCGCCACGCCGCGCGAACCGGCGCCGGCCAGCTCGTCCAGACGGCGCTTTCGTATGGGTACGCCGCGGCCGTCTTCCCCGTCTGGGAGGGGCCGGTCGGCTATCCGATGCACGTCGCCGACCGCATCGACTTCCGTACCCCGCGCGACGACATCCCTGCCGTCGAGGAGAACGACGAGATGCTCGCCGCGCTCGTCGCCAACGCCGCCGTACCGGGCACCCGCCATCCACGATTCAGCACCCAGCCTGATGATCTGGCTGAACAATCGCACTGGGCGATCCAGCTCATTGGCCGCCCCTCGATGCGCAACGGCAAGGCCATCCACCCCGCCGCGCCGGCGATCGCCGTCACCGCCTCGACGACGAGTGCGTGGGCGGACGACGTGGGCGGCATCATCGCGTGGCTGCTCGGCTACGGCTTCGTCTCCACCCGCGAGATCGCGCGTGAGCTGACGCGCAACCCGATCGCGACGGACGCGCTGCGCAGCGAGGTGCACGATCAGTTCGTCGCGCGCCCGCCGTCGCACCACGTGTGGTCACACCACAGCGTCATGGTGCCCGAGGACAACCCGAACTCGCCGTGGGCCGCAGCCGACGGAACCGGCTCGCCCGGCCTCGTGCACATCCGACTCGTCGAGGATCACCGGCTCATCGAGTGGACGTCCGAATGGCTCGGCGGGCAGCTCGGCATGAGCGCCGAGGAGGCTCTGACGCTGGCGGAGACCACCGCGTCCACCGTCGAGGCCCGCCTGCACAGCGGCGCGCTCGCCCACGTGCGACGACGCACCCTGCTCGTGCCGACACCGTTCGCCGAGACGTCGGCGCAGCGGTGGGAGAACGCCCTCGGCGCGGCGCTGGCCGCGACGCGCTTTCTCGCCGAGCTCGGCGTCGAGCGCACCGACGGCCTCGACGCCGTGCATGATCGGTTGCTGCGAGACGAACCGGACATCGCCCACTCCTTGCTGCGGTGGCTGGCCGACCACGAGTGCCCTCTGGTCAACCCGAAATTCTCGTCCTGGTCGACTAGGGTCTGACGAGGGTCGGCGACAATTTCTGCCCACAGGTCGGACAACCGACTTAGTGGGCGGCGAAGCGAGCCGCGCCTTCCTACACCGGCCGGAAGCCACGGCATGCGCCCGCGTCGGACACGGGCACGCTCACGAGGGGACCACCGACGATGGCAGCGCACGACTCCAGCTGGGAGATCTTCCGCAGCGAACTCAAGCACTGGATGGAACTGCGCCGCTTCACGAACAAGGCGCTCGCCGAGGCGATCAACGCAGACCTGTCCTCCAGCGGTCTGAGCGCACCCGTCGACGAGCAGATCATCAAGCGCTGGCGGCACTCGACGTCACCGCCCCTGATGACGCTCAAGGTCATCGGACGCATCCTCGGCATGAGCAGCGACCCCACCGGCCGCGCGATCTACGACCCGACGCACCTGCCGCGCGTCATGGGCATCCTCGACCCCGCCCCCGAGAACCCCGAGCTCATCGAAGCGGCCTACCGGCTGCAGACGGTGCGCGCCAAGATCGCCGAGGCCCAGAGCACCCTGACGGCGATCACTGCTGACGAGGGCGCCGTCAACGTCGTGCGCACGGCCACCGCGTCGGGGCTCGGCGCCGCCGTCCTGCCCGTCTTCGAGGGCCCGCGCGGCTACCCGATGCACGTCTCCGACCGCATCGACCTACGCGCACAGGGCGCCGAGGCCACCGCGCCGCAACCGAACCAGTACCCCCTCGTCCACGACGCGCTGCACGACGCGTTCGCCGTCCGCAGCCGACGCGCACCGCGCTTCGCCGACACGAGCCTGCAGCCCAACCCCGACGCCTACGCCGCCTGGGCCGTGCAGCACGTCGGCTGCCCGCGCACGAGCGAGGTGCATCGCCCCCACGCCGGCCTGCCCGCCATCGCCATCACGTCCGTCACGACGACGCCGTGGCCCGACGAAGTCGGCGACCTCATCGCGATGGTGCTCGGCTACGGCTTCACGACGACGCGTGAGCTCGCCCGCGAGCTCGTGTGCGACCCCTATGCGGCGGAACCGCTGCGCGCCGACATCCATGACAACTTGCTCTACGCCGCGACCCCGCTGCGTCGCGTGTGGACGCACCACGGCGCCGTCGTTCCGCCGGCGAACGACCATGCGCCGTTCGGCGACGCGCAGGGCCGCGCGACGAGCCAGCTGCTGCACTTCTACGTGCGCGAGGACGATGCGTCCCTGCGTCACGCCGCCGAGCACCCGGCGGGCCGCCTCGACCCCGTCTCTCCGGAGGAGCTCGACGCCGCCGTCGCCCGCACGAGCGCGACGCGCGCCGAACTCGACGCTCGGTTCGAGCGCATGCAGGACAACCCGCGCATCCGACGCATTGACTACGCCTTCACGCCCGAGGCCGAGGACCGCTGGGCGCTGGTGTTCGAGATGACGCTGACGATCCTGCACACGCTCGACGAGCTGGGCGTGCGCCTCAACCTCACCGAACTGCACGAGCGACTCGCGCGCACCGAACCGCAGGTCGCACCGCAGGTGCTGCGCTGGCTCGCCGACCACGACGCGCCGTTCGTCGAGTCGCGTCACCGCACGCGGCACTGACGGGCGACTGACGCGCGGCGCCCTGCGACGAGGAGACCCCGTTCAGGCGGCCGGCCCTCAGCGCAGCGCGTGCAGCCAGGCGCGGGCGCCCGCGAAGGCCTCGTCGCTCGTCTCGGGGGAGACGTCGACGGGACGCTTGTCGGCGCGCGCGTATGAGCCGAGATAACGCACGTCGGCGGCGACGCGCTTGAGCCCCATGAGCGCCTCCCCGACACGTTCGGACGCGATGTGCCCCTCGATGTCGAGCGAGAAGCAGTAGCTGCCCATCGCCTCGCCCGTCGGGCGCGATTCGAGGCGCGACATGCTGATGCCACGCGTCGCGAACTGCTCGAGCAGCTCGAGCAGCCCACCGGCGCGGTCGGCGTGCTGGTAGAGCACGAGCGTCGTCTTGTCGTGGCCCGTCGGCGCGGGGGTGCGGGGGCGGCCCGCGGCGTCGCGGGCCTTCGTCACGAGGACGAATCGGGTGACGGCGCCCGCGTTGTCGCCGATGTGCGTGGCAAGGGTCTCGAGGCCGAAGACGTCGGCGGCCATCGGCGCGCACACGGCCGCCTGGAAGTTCTCGGCGGCGTCATCGGCGAGGCTCTGCGCGGCGGCGGCCGTCGACAGCGTCGGCACGTAGGTCGCCTGTGGCAGGTTCGACGCCATCCAGCCGCGCACCTGCGGCCACGCGTGCGAGTGCGACCCGACGCCCGTGATCTGCTCGGCGCGCGTGCCCGGGCGGGCCGCGAGGACGAACGTGATCGGCACGAGCACCTCACCGACGAGCAGCAACTGCGACTCCGTGGGGGCGCCGGCTCCCGCGTTGAGGGCGTCCAGCGTGGAGCTCACGCCACCTTCGACGCTGTTCTCGATCGGCACCATGACGCCGTCGACGCCACCCGAACGCACCGCGTCGAGCGCTGCCGGGACGGTCGCGAACGGGACCGAACGTTCCAGGGCAGCCGCGACGAGGCCGTCCGTCGTGGTCGGGGCGCCGGACGAGCTGGGAGTCTGGTGCGGGTGCGAACTCGCCTCACCTGGGGTCGAAGCACCCGCGGCAGGCGCGGTCGCGGCCGCCCCCTCGTCACTGGCGGGACGCACCGCTGCGGCGACGTCACGCGTCTGCTGCTCGAGCCACCCCCGCAGCGCAGCCTGCGTGAACGTGCCGGCAGGGCCGAGGTAGCCGTAGGTCGGTTCGTCGTGCGTCATCGGGCATTCCCCTCACCGGCGCGCGCCGCGGCGACCGCCTGCTTCTCCTCGGGCGTGAGCTCGCTCGAGCTCGCGCCTGCTTCGACACTCTTGGCGTACGTGCGTGACTCGGCGCGCCCGTGGATCGACGAGATGACGAGCCCGTCACCGGCGTCATCGACGAGGGCCGCCGAGAACGACAGCTGACCCGCCATGTCGCCGAACGCGTCGTAGCGGACGACGGCGACGTGCTTGAGCGCGCGTCGCGAATCGGCACGGGCTGCGGCGAGTTCGGTTCGGGCGGAGGCGATCTCGCGCGCCAGCTGCCGCGGGCCGCCGTCGTCGTCACCGATGATGGACGCGAGGCGGGCCTCGCTCGCGCGCGCCTGCACGAGCGCCCACCCGGCGAGCAGGAGAGCACACACTGCGACGGCGAGAGCGACGGCGATCACGACGTCAGCCTATGCAACCGGGCGTGGTCGATCAGACCGGCACCCAGGCCGGGAATTCGACGCCGGCGAGGGCGGCCACCATGAGCGCCGCGAACAGCAGGCACACGACGCCACCGGCGGTGCGGATGGCGGAGAGGCTGAGCCGCTTGAGCAGCGCCTTTCCGGCGACGGCGCCCAGCGCCGAGACCAGGGCGAGCGCGAGGAACGCCGACAGGCCGACGAGCCAGGGGTTGCCGCCACGCGCGACGAAACCGGCGGTCGCGAGCTGGCTCAGGTCGCCCCACTCGGCGAGGAACAGGATGAGGAAGCTCGCCCCGATCGCCTTGAGCCCCTCGGCCGGCTTGGCCTTGGCACCGAACTCCTCCTCGGCCTCCGCCTCACCCTCATCGGCCTCCTTCGCGCCCTTGATCAGCACGAAACCGGCGACGAGGAACAGCAGCGCGACGACGGCGTGCACCGGCTTCTCCGGCAGCAGGGTGAGGGCGCGGCCGAACAATACGGCGACGACCGTCTGCACCGCGAACGCGGACGCGACGCCGATCCACACGTACAGCGGCCGATACTTGGTGGCGAGCACGAGCGTCGCGATGAAGGTCTTGTCAGGGAGTTCGACGAGGAACAGCGTCGCGAAGACGGTCAGGGCGAGAGCGAGATCCACGGGCCACGAGCCTACCGGGTCGCAGCGAGGATCCAGGATCAGCGACTACGCTTGAGCGGTGTTCCGTCGGTGGCTCGTGACTGCTCTCGTCGCCGCCGTGACGTTCGCGGCGCTCGCCGTTGGCATCTCCGTCGCCAAGTCCGACACCTCCCCCACGCATCGCGCGCTGCCGGGCAACCTCGTCGTCGTCGGCATGCCGGGGCTGACATGGAGCGACATCAACCCCGACACGACACCGACGCTGTGGGACATGTCGCAGCACGCCGCCGTCGGCAACCAGCTCGTCCGCGTCATCAGCGACCACTCGTGCAGCGACGCGGCATGGGTGACGCTGGGCTCCGGTACACGCACCCCGCTCGGCTACAGCCCGCCGATGGCGGCAGCGTCCGGCACGAACGACTTCTGCCCGCCCCCGGTGAAAGGCGAGTACGACGCGACGCACCACACCTACCGTTACCCGCAGTGGAGCACGTGGGCCAAGGACGCGCTGAAACGCAACATCCCCTCACGCATGGGGCTCGTCACCTCGACACTGGAGAAGGACGGCCAGTGCGTCAGCGCCGTCGGAGAACGGGCGACGCTCGGTGCGGCGAACCGTCAGGGCGTCGTCTCGCACTACTGGCCGAGAATCTCCGGCGCTGACCTCGCCGCGTGCCCCGTCACATACGTCTCGCTCGAGGGGCGCAGCGACGCGCAACTGCGTCAGGTGCTCGACGCGGCACCCATCGACACGACCGTCCTCGTAACCGGCCTCACCGACGACGAACGCCCCGAATCGCCGCGCGCGATCATGCTCGACGGGCCGACGGTCGGCTCGGGCATGCTGCGCTCACGCCAGACGCGTCAGCGCGGGATCGTCACGACGACCGACATCTCCGCGTTCGTCCTCGAACGCACCCCCCGCCCGCCGGTGCTCGGCGAGGGGCGCCCCCTGTCGATCGAACCCGTCTCGACGCCCGCCGCACTGCGCTCGGTGCGCAACACCCAGACCCTGCTGCGCACCGAGCGCAACCTCGTCGGGCCGTTCTTCGTCTGGGTCGCGGCCCTCGGCGCGCTCGCCGTCACCATCGGGGCGTGGCTGTCGGTCCGCGCGCGCTGGTGGCCCTGGAGCGGACGTGACGTGGCTGACGGCGACGCCGCGGCCCGCGCCGTCATGACGCGCCGGCTGCGGGTGGCGCGCGGTTGGTGGGCGACGACGGGTGCGCTGCTCGGTGCGGTGCCGGTGGCCACCTTCCTGGCGAACCTTTACGCCTGGTACCTCCACGACCATGCGTTGGCGTGGCTCGGCGGGTGCGTCGTCGTCATCATCGTCGTCATCGCGACGCTCGCACTGCTCGGGCCGTGGCGTCGCTGGACGCCCGGCCCTGCCGTCTTCGTCGCCTCCTGCACCGCGCTGGTGCTCGCGATGGACGCCGTGCAGGGATCGCCGCTGCAGCTCGTCAGCGTGCTCGGGCTGCAGCCGGTGTACGGCGGCCGATTCTTCGGGATGGGCAACGTCGGATACGCGCTGTTCATGACGTCATGCCTGTTCGTCGCGGCGATGCTCGCGGGGCGTTATCGCGCGATGAAACGGCCTCGGCTCGCATTGCTGACGGTGCTCGCGATCGGCGTGCCCGCCATCCTCGTCAACGGGGTGCCGCAGTGGGGCAACGAGGGTGGCGGCTCGGCAGCGTTCGTGCCCGCGATCATCTACCTGGCGATGCGTGCTCGCGGGTGGCGGATCACGCTGACGCGACTGCTGCTCGCCGCGTTGGGCGGTGCTGCGTTCGTCTTCGTCATCGGCTGGCTCGACTACCTGCGCGGCGAGAGTGCGCGCACACACCTCGGCGACATCTTCGCCGGCCTCGTCGGCGACGGGCAGGTCAACCCGATCAAGCGGGTGCTGTACGCAAACTGGCACATGCTCAACACCCATTGGTTCTACTGGTGCGTGCCGATCTGGCTCGTCGTGTGCATCGTCGTGCTCGCGTTCCCCGACGGGCCCGGGCGCTTCCTCAAGCCACTGCTCGTGCGCGTGCCCATGATGCGGCACGGCCTCATCGCCATCACGATCATGCTCGCCGCCGGATTCCTCGCCAACGACTCGGGCACCTCGATCCCGCCCGCCGGGGCGCTCGTCATCATGCCGCTGCTCGTCATCGTCGCGGCGCGCCTCGGATCACCGCGCACGAGCGAAGCCCCTCGCGTGCCTGCCGTGAAGAGTTGACGGCCGTACCCATCTGCGATTTACGTCCACACTCAACGGACGTTGCGGGCAGGCGAATGTGGACGAAAATCGCAGATGTGTACAGGCTGCCGCGCTCGTTGCCCGGCGGCGAGCCGAGCTCAGTGCGATCTGACGGCGGGCTTCAGCGCAGCGTGATCTGCCGCGAGACGACGCCGTTGCGGGCGCGACGTTCGTCGGCGGTGAGCGGCTCAGTCTCGAGCGAGGCGAACGCATCGTCGAAGGCCTTGGCGAGTTCGGCCATCGGCGCGGCCTGCTGCTCGGGCAGGCGGTCGGTCGCGACCTCCCAGACGGGCGTCAGCACGCCGCACGCACGGAACGCGCCGAGGAGGCGGCCTTCGTCGTCGTTCTCCGGCATGCGCGCCTTGCCGGATGCGGACAGGCGGGCGAGCGCGTCGGTGGCCTTGTTCTCGTCGTGCGGCAGCACCCAGCGGATGAAGGCGCGATCGCCGATGAGGCACCAGTAGGCGGAGTCGATGCCGTCGATCGGCGCGGTCGGAGCGATCGACTCGTTGGCGTCCTCCATAGAGACGGAGGCCTCTTCGCCGATCTCGTGCTCTTCGGGGATCCAGAAGTCGAACGTCTCGTGCACGGTCGGTTCGAACGTCGTGCTCGTGATGATGTCCTGCAGGCGCGGCGTTGCAGCGCTGACGCGCGGCGGGGCGGGCAGCGGCTGGCCGTTCTCGAGCTGCGTGACGGCGATGAGCTGCGCGGCGACGTCGCGGCTCGCGTCGCCGGATCCACCGCCGGTCTGCAGCGCCACCATCATGTCGCCGTCCTCGCGACGCAGGCCGGGCCACGCCATCGGCAGGATCGTCGCGATGACCGCCTCGTGCTCCTGCCCGTCGACCTCGAAGGTGACCTTTGCCGTCGCCGACGGGACGATCTCACGCATCGCCACCCAGTCCGTCTCACCTGCGAGGCCCTCGAATGGACGCGCGACGAACGGCGCCGGCATCTGCGACGGATCGAGCGGACGCTTGTTCTCTTTGCCCTTGCGGCGTGAAGCCTTACCCATGGTCGATGAGTCTAGTGATGTCGCGTGCCCGCGGCGGCGCGATGCGTCATCTCGCTGCGGTAGTGGAACGTCGTCAGGCGCGCGCCGCGTCGGCTGGGGCCACACGCGTGTCGCAGCGGGCGCCTCTGCCGAGCGTGCGAGGCCGATGCGCCGCAAGACGCGCAGAGAAATGTTTGGGCGGGCGGCCGCGGAGGCGGCCTGCCCGAGCTTGCGAGGTCAGGCGCGCCTGCGCGACGGGCCGCCCAAACTGGCCCACACCGTGCGGCCGTTGCGTTCGTCGCTGACGCCCCATTCGTGGGCGAGGGAGCGGACGATGCGCAGGCCGCGGCCAGAGTTGACCCATTCACTCTTGGGTTTGGGCATGGGGATGTCGTCGCCGCCGCCGTCGGTCACTTCGATCTCGACGCGCGGGGCGCGCACCTTCCAGTGCACGCGGATGCTGCCGTCGGGCAGGGGCTTGGCGTGGCGGATGGCGTTGGTGACGAGTTCGCTGACGACGATCTCGCATTCGCCGATGACTTCGTCGCTGATCTCGCCGTCGGAGAGGTCGTCGACAATGGTGCGGCGGATGCTGGGCACGGATTCGAGCGTCCAGTCCAGGCGGACAGTGCGGACGCGGGCGTCGCTCGACATGTCGTGGCTACCTCGTGCGGTCGGACCTCGCGGGGCGGGGTGGTGTTCAGCGTTCGTTCAACCTTGCCACACATCGCAACGGGCGTGGGGTTGGGTGCGCGGCCCCACGGGTGCGCCGCGACGAATCCGAGCGAAATGGGTGACTTCGAGCGCTCTGCCGCTCGTATCCGCCCATTTCGCTCGATTTCATGACCGCCGAGCTGGACAGAAGCGTGCAGGATGCGCGGCTCGGGCCTACGGTCGACGACATGAGCGACCACGACACCAGCGCACCCACATCACACCCCCTGCCCCGCGGCATCCAGCACATCGGCGTCACCGTGCCCGATCTCGAGGCCGCCACGCGTTTCTTCGTCGACGGTCTCGGCGCGAAGGTGGCCTACGACGGGTTGAGCACCGACGACGAGCCACGCAGCGGCGACGAGGTCGAGCGGCAGCTCGGGCTGCCGCGGGGCGCCGCGATCCACAAGCAGCACATGTTCGTCATCGGCGAGGGCCCGGGCCTCGAGGTCTTCGAGATCAGTGGCGAGCAACGCGCCGCGGCGGGACTCGCCGACTTCGGACTCAATCACATCAGCTTCTACTGCGACGACATCGACGGCTCGCTACAGCGCCTCGTCGACGCCGGGGGCATCGCGCTGTCGGAGGTGCACGGCAACAGCTGGTACGAGGATTCGCCGGGCAACGGCAGCGTCTACGTCAAGGCGCCGTGGGGCATGCTCATCGAGCTGCAGACGATTCCCAACGGCCACTACTGCCCCGACGACTCCGAGTCGGAGGTCTGGATGCCGCAGCCACGGTGATGTGCCACGTCAGCACGTCTGACCGCGTCGCACCCCCACGCGCCCCGATACAGCAGGGCTGCGGCTCCCTCCGTGTCGCCTGCCCTCAGCCCCAGAACGCCTCTCGAGCTTTGAGCGCCTTCTTGGGCTTGTTGGTGATGATGGCGTCGACACCGTTGCGCAGGCAGCGTTGGATGTCGTCGGGGTCGTCGACCGTCCACACGTGCACCTCGTGTCCGCGTGCGTGCTGTTCGGCGACGAGGCCGGGGTTGCGGCGCAGCATGCCGACGCTCATCGCCGCGATCGAGATGCCGGGCGGCAGCTGGCCTCCGCGGATGCGCTGCGGCACGACGCCCTCCATGAGCCACGCGAGCGGCACCTGCGGCGCCAGCGTCGTCATGCGGGAGACGGCCGGCAGCGAGAACGACATGACGCGGACGTTGCAGCGCGACGGGTCCGGCGTGTCGAGACCGAATTCGGCGAGCACCCGCGCCAGCTCCTTCTCGACGCGTCCGGTGTGCTTCGACGGATGCTTCGTCTCGACGGCGAGGTCGACGCGGCGCTCGGCGTCGAGCGTCGTGCGCAGCAACTCCTTGAACGTGAGCAGGTGTGAGCCGCTGCGGTCGGCGATCTCCCAGTCGACATCGGTGTCGTCAGATTCGAGACGCGCCTTCCACGACCCCCAGTCGAGGCCCTCGAGCTTTGCAAGCTCCAGGTTCGAGATCGCGCCGCGCCCGTTCGACGTCCGCTTCGCCGTGCGGTCGTGCACGCAGACGAGGTGGCCGTCAGCGGTCAGCCGGACGTCACACTCGAGCGCGTCGGCGCCGACGCGGATGGCGCGTTCGTACGCCTCGAGCGTGTGCTCCGGTTCGTGGTGCGACGCCCCGCGATGCGCCACCACCTGCGGGCGCTCACCGGACAGCGTCGGCAGATCGAGCGGCGCGACGGCTGGGCGAGCCGCGCGATAACCGGCAGCGAGCGCCTTGGTCGGGCGCGGAACGGCAAGACGAGACTTCGACGAACTCACCACTACATCTCTACCCCCCGCGCATGAATAGCGGGTTAATGAGGCGCCACTCGTCAGCACCACGGACGCTACGGTCTCGGCGCGTGGCTCTCATTCGTGAACGCACCTCGCGGGCGGGCCACCGCCCCACGCTGCTCGTCGCAGGCGCTCAGTCCGCGGGGCGCGCCTCTCGCGTCGGCCGGCAAGGCTCAGCGATCTGGCGATTCCGACGGGTGGGGGTGCGTCTCGTACGGGCCAACACGCTCGGCGCTCCCTCCCTTTCCGCGGAATGGCGGGGTTGTCGGGCGTGGAGGTTATGGTGACCGGGATCACCAGCCGCACTGGCCGCACCCGCCCGAGGAGGCGCGCATGCCCGACACGACGACCGACGATTTCACCGAGACCGCGACGCCGGACGTCCTCGTCGCACGTCGCGGTTCACTCGCGCGCATCCTGCTGAACCGGCCCAAGGCCATCAACGCGCTCACGACCGACATGGTCAACGCCGTGAGCGCTGCGCTGGAGCAGTGGCGCGACGACGACTCCGTCACCGCCGTCACGATCGAGGGCGCCGGCGAGCGCGGCCTGTGCGCAGGTGGCGACGTGCGCAGCGTCCGTGAAGCGTTCGTCGACGGCGACGGCGAGCGCGCCTTCGAGTTCTTCCGCGACGAGTACCGCATGAACGCGCTCATCGCCGACTACCCGAAGCTCATCGTCAGCCATCAAGACGGCATCGTCATGGGTGGCGGCGTCGGCATCTCGGCGTTCGCCGGGCTGCGCGTCGCGACGGAGCGCACGAAGGTCGCGATGCCCGAGACGATCATCGGGTTCTTCCCCGACGTGGGCGCGCTCTACCTTCTCTCGCGCGCGCCGGGCGGCACGGGCGCCTACCTCGCACTGACAGGCACGACGGTTGGTGGCGCCGACGCCTGCTACGTCGGGCTGAGTGACGTCGTCATCGAATCCGACTCGTGGGCAACGGTTCTCGAGCGTCTCGCCGAGGGTGCTGACGCTGACGCAGCCGTTGCGCGGCTCGCGTCTTTCGATGCCGCTGGCAATGCACCTCTCGGTGCGCAGCGGGCTTGGATCGACGAGGCCTTCGGCTCCGGCGAGCATCTGCGCGCGCCGTCCGAGGTGCTCGAGACGCTGCGTACGTCCGACGTCGAGGCCGCACGTGAGGCGGCCGGCCTGCTGACGCAGCGTTCACCGTTGTCTGTCGCCGCGACGGTCGAGGCGATGCGGCGCGCGGCGGGCATGGACTCGGTGCACGAGGTGCTCGCTCAGGACATGGTGCTCGCGCGCGGCCTCATCGAACACGGCGACTTCGTCGAAGGTGTGCGCGCGCAACTCGTCGACAAGGATCGCCAGCCGATGTGGTCGCAGGCCTCGTTCGACGAGGTCAGCGGCGCCGATGTCGCGCGCTTGTTCGAGGGCTGAGCCCTCGGCGGGACGCCGGTGGGGCACTCATGGCGTAGCCGGGGCCTCGTCTTCGCACTGGCGTGCACCCATCTGCGATTCTTGTCCACATTCAACGGCCATTGCGACGCCGCCCCCGATGGAGGCAGTTGTGATGGTCACGAGCGCGTCGCATCCCCGGTGCTCGCGCAGGATGGCGGGCAACTCACACGTTGGCGCGCAACTTCCCGCCCACTCGTGAGTTACTCGCCATCTTGACGACGCCCGCCAGCGCTCAGACGCACGCCCGTGTCAGTGAACGAGCTTGAGTCCGATCACGCACCCGATGATGCCGAGCAGGAGGCAGATCTTGACGATCGAGACGGACTCGGCGCCCGTCATCATCGCGTAGGCGATGGTGAGCACGGCTCCGATGCCAACCCATACGGCGTAGGCGGTTCCGACAGGGAGGGTCTTCATCGCGTAGGCCAGACCACCCATGCTCAAGGCGCACCCGAGGGCGAAGACAACACTCGGGCCGAGGCGACTCAACCCGCCCGACTTGTCGAGCGCCGTCGCCCAGACGGCCTCCATCGCACCGGACACCACGAGCACGAACCACGCCATCACTGACCACTCCTGATGGCCGTCTTGTCGCGCTGCCGGGTACGGCTCCCTCGTCCGGGCCCGCATCGACGAGCTCGTGCAAGCTTGTCACACGAGCGGTGCTCCCTCGCTTCGCTCTGTCCAGGGGTGTGCCGGCAACCGCAGCCAACTTCCACAGGATGGCGGGTAACTCACACGTAGGCACGTAGTTGTCCGCCTACTCGTGAGTCAGTCGCCATCTCGTGCGATTGCCACGTACCCCATCGCCACGCCCGCCTGTATGGGAATGATTCTCACTTCATCGACGTTCAACCCACCGTCGAACGAAGGAGAAGACCATGACCCGCACGACGAACCGCCCGAAGATCACCCTGCGCTCCACCGCGGGCACGGGCTACAGCTACACGACGCGCAAGAACCGCCGCACGACGCCCGACCGTCTCGTGCTGCGCAAGTACGACCCGATCGCGCGCCGCATCGTCGAGTTCGCCGAAGCCCGCTGACCTCGCAGGAGCAGGCGTGAGACAGCCGAGGAGCGAAACCTCGCTCCTCGGCTGATGCGCGCCCCCGCTCCTCGAACGGCAGACCCGGTCCTGCACATGGCCGAGGCCCGCCCTAACCCACTCTCTTAGCTCTTTCTCAGCCACCCGGTGATGAGGTCTAACCATTCACCACCCAGGCGAGCACCCGGTGGATGCTCGCGCGCCGAGAGAGGCCATTCATGTCGTCCGTCGTCGCCACCCGCCCCCGTCGCTCGCCGACCACCGGCGCCCGCCGCGCCCCCGCAGCCGAGCCCGCTGCACACCACCTCACCGCCAAGGCCGGCGCAGCCGGCGCAACGCTCGTCGCCGGCGGGCTCGGCCTCGGCGCCGTCGTCACCCACGAAGGTGCTGCGGCGACGGGCGAGCTCGGCCTCGACACGGCTCTCTCGCACGACCGCCTCAGCCCGCTGGTCAGCCTCGCGCACGGCATCGACGTCGTCATCGGCCCCATCGTCGGCCCGCTGCTCGTCGCCATCGTCGCGGCGCTGCTCTTCGTGCGCCACCGTCGAGCAGCCGTCATCTTCGCGCTGAGCACGGCCGGCCTGTGGCTCGCGACGTCGTCGCTGAAGCTCGTCTTCACACGCGCGCGCCCGCCGGCCGATCAGGTGCACGCCCTCGTGCACGAGACGGCGCGCGACAGCTTCCCGTCCGGCCACACCGCGCTCGCCGCAGCCATCGTCGCGGGGGCGTTCTTCGCGGCTCGCTCGCTCGGTCGATCCACGCGCCTCGTCCTCGCTATCGGCATCCCGTTCGCGCTCATCGTCGCGGCGTCGCGCCTCTACCTCGGCGCTCACTTCCTCGGCGACGTCACCGCCTCCCTCGTCTTCGTCACCGGATTCGCGCTCGTCGGCGCAGCACTCGCGCCGCTCGTCGCACGCCGGTTGGACCACTGACGACTGCGCCGACGCCCTGCGGCCCCGGAAAATGCGGGGTGCGGGCATCGACATTCCAGCGAGCATCCCACTCACGACCGGGGCCACACCGGACGACCCCCGGCCCAGGCAGCGACATACGAGCAACGACCCACCGACGCCCCGGCCGTCGACCGGCCGACACCACTGCCGCACGTCGAGGACGAATCGATGACCACCCCACCCACAGGCCCCGCATACGGTGAGGGGGTGCATTATCACCTCCCTCGCCGCGTACGGGGCTTGCGCGTGCGGGTCGTCGCGACGTTCGTCGTCGCGGCCCTCGTCGCACTCGCCATCGCGCTCGCGGCGTTCACGTTCGGGCTGAGGCAGATCCTCACCTCGAGCGCCGGCGACAGCGCGACAACGGAGGCGCAGCAGGTCGCGAAAGAACTCAGCACGACGGATGACGCCTCCGCAGCGTTGCGTGCCGCGGGCGTCCACACCCAGGTCGTGCAGGTGCTCGACGCCTCGGGCGCGCTGCTCGCGACCAATGATTCCCACGCCTCGACGCCCCTCGCCCGCCCCGCCGAGAGCACGCGTCGCACGGAGATCACCCTCGATGGCGACCGCGACCACTACGTCGTCGTGACGCTCGCCGCGCACACGCGATCCGGCGCCGAGCGCTGGGTCGTGGCGGCCGCGCCGATCGACCACGAGGACACGATCGTCGACACGACGATCGTCCTGCTCGCCCTGACGGCGGGATGCCTGCTCGTCGTCACCGGCTGGGGCATCCACCGTGTCGTCGGGCGCGCGCTCGCCCCCGTCGAACGTATCCGTCTCGACGTCGAACGCATCCGCTCCTCCCACCGTCCCGAACGTGTGACGGTGCCCGCGACGGGCGACGAGATCGAGCGGCTCGCCATCACGATGAACGCGATGCTCGACCGTCTTGACGCCGCCGACGCGAGCCAGCGCGCGTTCATCTCCGACGCCTCCCACGAGCTACGCAGCCCCCTTGCGACGATCCGCACCCTCACCGAGACCGACCCCGAACCGTCCGAATCGACGCGCGTCATCCACTCCGAGACGCTGCGGCTGCAAGGCATCGTCGAGTCGCTGCTCGCCCTCGCACGGGCCGACGATGACGCCCTCGCGCTCACCCTGCGAGACGTCGATCTCGACGACGTCGCCCACACCGAGGTGCTGCGCGCCCGCAGCGCTTCCCCGACCCGTGACGGCGAGCCGGTCGTGGTAAGCGCCGACCTCGCGCCCGTACGCGTCGTCGCTGACGGCGAGCGCCTCGCGCAGGTCGTGCGCAACCTCGTCGACAACGCGCTGCGTCACGCGACGAGTGCCGTGCGCGTCACGACGCGGGTGGAGGATGCCGGCAACCGCGAGCCGGCCACGGACAGGGACGGGGCGGGCCGAGTGAACGAGCGCTCTGACGACGACGCACGCGGAACAGCCGTTCTCACCGTCGACAATGACGGAAGCGTTCTCGACGCCGGCGATCGTGAGGCGATCTTCGGCCGCTTCGTCCGCCTCGATGACGCCCGCAGCCGCGACGCCGGCGGCAGCGGCCTCGGGCTCGCCATCGCGCGGGCCATCGTTCAGGCCCACGGCGGGACACTCGTCGCCGAAGAATCACCCGACGGATGGTGCCGCTTCACACTCCGGTTGCCGATGGGCTGAGCCTCATACGCCCGTTACCTTCTTCGTGTCCCCGATGATGGGGATGCTGGCCGCTAGGCCCGGTATGACTGACTGCCCCTGTCGCACGCATGATCCGGGGGGTGTTGTCGCCGGGCGCTAGTGGCGTCGGATGACCGCTCATAGGGACACGGCCTCAAGCATGAAGGTCTCTTCGTAACGTGGCTGCCGGCACCCCTCGCCCGCCACGCGGCCAGCACGGGTTGAACACCGTGCACCGCCTCGAAGGAGGGCCCTGATGAACGGACTACCCGAGCGCACCTACGCGGTCTACCTCGGCCTCGACGTCGGCAAAGAACACCACCACGCCTGCGCCCTCGATCCAGCAGGAAAACGACTGCACGACAAGACGCTGCCGCAAGACGAGCAACGCATCCGTGACCTACTCACTGACCTCAGTGTGCACGGTGACGTCCTCGTCGTCGTCGACCAGCCCGCCTCGATCGGTGCGCTCCCCGTGGCCGTCGCCCGTTCGATGAATATTCAGGTCGCCTACCTGCCCGGCCTTGCGATGCGCCGAATCGCCGACCTACACCCCGGCAACGCGAAAACTGACGCCCGCGACGCGTACGTCATCGCTGATGCCGCACGCACCCTGCCCCACGCGCTACGCCGTGTCGACGTCGGTGACGACGCGCTGGCCGACCTCGAAGTGATCGTCGGGTTCGACGACGACCTCGCTGCCGAAACCACTCGCGTCACCAACCGCGTCCACGGCCTGCTGACCCAGATCCACCCCGCCCTGGAACGCGCGATCGGCGGGAGCCTGCACCACCCGGCGGTCCTTGAGTTGCTGTCCCGCTTCGGTGGGCCCAGTGGCTTGCGCACCGCCGGACGCCGACGCCTGCTCGCGGTCGCGAAGCCCCGCGCGCCCCGCAAGTACCAAGCGTTCGTCGACGCGATCATGACTGCCTTGGACGAGCAAACAGTCACGGTGCCGGGCACGCGGGCTGCTGACCTCGTCCTACCGAAACTCGCCGATCAACTCGCCGGCCTGCTCGCGCAGCGCGCGGAGGCAGCGACGCAGGTGGAGGAAATGCTCGATGCGCACCCTCTTGCCCAGGTCCTGACGTCCATGCCCGGCGTGGGTGTCAGGACCGGTGCGCGCATCCTGCTCGAAGTCGGCGACGCCTCCTCTTTCGCCACGCCAGGGCACTTGGCGGCCTAGCCGGGCTTGCGCCCGTCACGCGCCGCTCGGGCACCTCGATCCGCGGTGAGCATCCCAGTAGGTCGGGCAACAAGAACCTCAAACGAGCGTTCTTCCTCGCCGCGTTCGCAGCGCTCAAAGACCCCGCCTCACGCGCGTACTACGACCGCAAACGAGCTGAAGGTAAACGCCACAACGCCGCCCTGATCTGCCTCGCGCGCCGCCGCTGCGACGTCTTGTACGCCATGCTGCGCGACGGCACGACCTACCAACCAGGCCGCCCCGTCACACCGATCGCCGCTTGACGAAGACCATAGGGACACCCCCCGACCTGATGCGGCCCGCCGCGTCCACCCCTCGCCTCAGCGTCACCCCTGCGGCGCCCACCGCTCGGCGAGCGTCACTCCGCCGCCTCAACCAACCTGTAGCCGTGACCCCGCACCGTCTCGAGGCTGGCGGTGCCGAACGGCGCGTCGATCTTGCGACGCAGATACCCGACGTACACCTCGACGACGTTGTCGTTGCCCTCGAAGTCGGCGCCCCACACGTTGTCGAGGATCTCAGGTTTCGACGCGGGCTCTCCGCCACGTCGCGCGAGGTAGAGCAGCAGCGCGAATTCCTTTGCCGTCAAAGAGATCTCGACGTCACCACGCATGACGACGTGGCGCGCCGGGTCGATCGTCAGCCCGCCGACGTCGAGCACCGTCGGCCGCTCCGGCGCACCGCGTCGCGCGAGCGCCCGAAGCCGCGCCACGAGCACGGGAAAGCTGAACGGCTTCGTCAGGTAATCGTCGGCGCCGAGGTCGAACGCGTCGACCTGATCGAGGTCGCCGTCCTTCGCCGTCAGCATGAGCACGGGCGCCCACACCCCGTCGCGGCGCAGCCCGGCGAGCACGTCGTAACCGTTGCGGCCGGGCAGCATGATGTCGAGGACGATGACGTCGTACGGGTTCTGCGCGCCGAGCCACTGGCCGGTGATGCCGTCACCGGCGACGTCGACGACGAATCCCTCACGCCCCAGACCGCTCGCGACAGCGTCGGCGAGGTGCTTCTCGTCCTCGACGAGCAGAACCCTCATGCCGCCTCCTCGCGCGCGTCGATCGTCATGCCCCAGGTCTACACGACACCGGTGAGCCGACGCGATGCGTCAGGACGTGACGATGCAGCACCCGGCGAGCATGAGGGGCAGCGCGACAAGCCCGATGCCGAGCACCTCGAGCGGTTCGACGGCGGCGCGACGGCGCGTCAGCCACCAGCATCCGGCGAGACCGATGGCGAGTGCGACGGGCGCGAGGAGCAGCGTCGACGAGGCGAGCGACCCCCAGGCCGACGCGGGCCATACGTCGCCGATCAGCTGCCCGACGACGGTGCCCAGCGCCAACATCGCGGCGACGGCGGCGACCCAGGCGACGGCGAGGTCGGTGAAGCGTGAGCGCGGGGCGAGGTTCATGCCTCGACGATGCGCGTCACACCCAGGCGACACCTCGTGCGCGCCTGTGGCGTGGCTGTGGGGCGAACGGTGCGTCCTCATCCCCTTTGTGTGCAAATGCATCCGGGTGCATTTGCACACAAAGGGGTCCGGGCGTCGAACGCACGCACCGTCGGGTTCGGCGCAGGTCAGCACGGCCCTCATCGTCATGACCGGGCGGCGAGCATCAAGAAGTGGCCGACGATCGCCGCGACGACGCTGACGACGCCGATTCCGGCCCGAAGCGCGCTTCTCGGCCGCGGGTTGCCGCGCCCTCCTGAGGCCTTGTGCCAGTCATCTCGCCCATTGCACTCTGCCTCTCCTCACGTCGCCGCTCGAGCATGTCCACACTGCGACGCACCAGACGACATCACCGTTCCCCGCGCGGCGCGACGGGCGTTCGGCCACGCGTTGTTAGGCTCGCAGGGTGTATGTGAGCCGCGCAGAACTCGAGAAGATCCTGGGCGCGAGCGTGCCCGAGAGCGTCGACGGCATCGACGCCGTCACCCATGATTCTCGGGCCGCGAAGCCGGGTGGCGCGTTCGTCGCGATCCCCGGATTCACCGTCGACGGTGTGACGTTCGTGCCGCAGGCTCTCGCGAACGGGGCGAGCCTTGTCGTCGCCGAGCGTGACGTCGAGGGTGCTCCGACCGTCGTCGTGCCAGACGCGCGCGTCGCGCTCGCCGCCCTCGCCACCGCGACGGCCGGGCATCCGAGCCACGACGTCACCGTCTACGGCATCACCGGCACGAACGGCAAGACGACGAGTAGCTACGTCCTGCACGGCATCCTCAGCGCCGCGTACGGCGAGGAGAAGACGGGCCTGCTGACGACCGCCGAGATCGTCGTCGGCCGTGAACGCGAGCCGGCCGTCCGCACGACCGGTGAGGCTCCGCAGGTGCAGGGCAACCTCGCGCGGATGCGTGACGCGGGCGTCGAGCACGTCGTCCTCGAGACGAGCTCGCACGGCATCCACCTCCACCGCGTCGCCGGAACCCGTTACGCCGCAGCGTTGTTCACGAACCTCACCCGTGACCACCTCGACCTGCACGGCACGATGGAGGACTACTTCCTGACGAAGCGGCGCCTCTTCGAGTGGACCGACGGGCCGAAGCTGACGAACGTCGATGACGCCTACGGAGCGCGCATCGTCGCCGAGGTGCCCGGCACGCTCGGGTTCGGCGTGAGCGAGAACGCCGACTACCGCATCACGAAGGTTCACCCCAGCGATGGCGGCACGGCGTTCACGCTGACGACGCCCGAGCGCTTCCTCGACGGACGCGACGCCCCCGGCGTCATCGAGCTGCAGATGCCGCTGCTCGGCGACTACAACGTGCACAACGTCGCGGGCGCGTCCGCGATCGCGCTCGAGATGGGCATGCCGCTCGACACCCTCGTCGGCGCCGTCGCCCACATGGCACAGGTGCCGGGCCGCTTCGAGCGCGTGCCAGCGGCCACCGCGAAGGGCTTCGAGGTCGTCGTCGACTACGCCCACACCGAGGTCGGCCTCGAACTCGTCCTCGACGTCGCGCGCGCGGTCGTGGGCCGCGACCACGCCGACGGCGGCGTCCGCAGCGAAGGCGGACGTGTCATCTGCGTCTACGGCGCAGCGGGGCGGCGCGACCCGGCGAAGCGCCCGAAGATGGGCGAGGCGGCGAGTCGTCTCGCGGACGTCAACATCATCACGAACGACGACACGTACGACGAGGATCCGCAGGCCATCGCCGACGAGGTGATGGCGGGCGCCGATCCGTCGAACACGACGATCGTCCTCGACCGCCGCGACGCCATCCGTCAGGCGCTGACACAGGCGCGCCCGGGCGACATCGTCGTCGTCGCGGGCAAGGGCCACGAGCACGTGCAGCACCTGCCCGGAGGCGACGTCGACTTCCACGACACCACCGTCGTCACCGAGCTGCTCGCCGAGCTCTGACGCCCCCCGTCCTCATCTGCGGTTCTTGTCCACCTCTACGAACGGCGTGCACGGGTGACCGAAAAGCGTAGAAGGGGGACGTAGGTCGCCGATGTGGACGGGAATCGCAGAAGGGGACGGCGGGCGCGGGCGCGGGCACCCATTGTGTCGGAGGTGACACCACCCCCGCTTGCCACACTCTTACTACAGGCGTAGTGTTCACATCAGACACCAGCACTACAGATGTAGAAGGAGCGTTTCCCATGGACAACCTCAACACCGTCTTCTGGATCCTCATGACGATCAGCGCCGTCGGCGTCGTCGCCTTCTTCGGCTTCCTCGCCACGTGGGGCGCCCAGATCGTCAAGGCCAACCGTCCCGTGCGCCTCGAACGCCACGAGAGCATCCCCAGCTACTACGGCCGCATGGTCGCCGCGCACTGACGCAGACCGCTCGTCGCCAGGTACGTCGCTCCGCGCCTCTCGTCGCCAGCCCGTCGCACCACGGCTCGTCGTCACGCAGGGACGCAGCCGCCACGGATGCACCGGCCACCCGCGCAGCCTCAGTCAGACGAGGGAGTGGACTTACCCCGACTCAGGACGGCGTCGATCGACTTGCTATAAAAGATCTTGGCCTACCTGGCCGTCAGCTTCGAAGGCCACAAGCCTTCGAGCGCCACTGCTCGCAGTGGTCGACGACGAAGCCCGCATCACCTCACCACAGGTGACGCGGGCTTCGTCACGTCCGGGGCGGCACCGGCGGCAGGTGCGAGGCCGAGGAACGTCGATCACGCCAGACGTCAGGCGGAAGTCGCCAGCCGGGCGATGGGGCATCCCGTCAGTCGATGAGCGTCTCGCGCAGCTGGGGCGTCAGCAACCGCCGTGCGCAGATCATGCGCTGTTCGACGGCCGACGTGACGGCCTGCGCAGCCAGGATCGACGTCGAGACGACGACCTGCGCCGTCGCCGCCTGCACAGCCGATCCGCCGCCGAGCATGACGCCGATGAACGCGCCGGGCAGCGTCACCATGCCGGCTGTGCGTGTCTGGTCGAGCACGGGGATGAGCGACTCGGGGAGGCGTCGCGCAATGACTTCGCTGATCGCGTCGCGGGGCAGCATGCCGATCGACAGCCCCGCTTCATACATGTTCTTCTCCTCGCGCAGCCCGTCGAACGCGCGCCGCGAGACGAGGGTGTGCACGCTCATGACGTTGCCGATGACGATGCCCGCCGTCGGGATGATCGACACACCCTTCATCGGCACGACACCGCTGACGGTGAGGATGACGAGGACAGGCACGAGCCCTGCCGCCATCGCGAGCGTCGCAGCGAGCCGAGCCCGCACGTCCGTCGCGCCCGACCGCTTCGTCGTCGTCAGCACAGCCACGATGAACATGACGGCAACCGCGAGCACCGACGCCCACAGGTAGCGCACGACGCTCGTGATGAGCAGGGCGGCGAGCGTCAGCTGCACACAGGCACGGGCGACGGCGACGAGCGACGTCCGCGTCAGCTTGACGCCCGAAGCCCGGTAGCCGACCTGGATCATGACCAGCAGACATGCAATGGCGACGACGACGTGCCAGCCGAACCCTGTTGTCATACGGCCATTCTCACCGACGCCGGCGCCGCTCCGCACACCGCACGACGCCAGGGGCCTCGCCCGTCGCGCACCGCCCGGCTGCCGGCGGGGACGCTCGCCCCAGTGTTCGGGACGTTTCGCTCCTGTCATGCGTTCGGCGGGCATGATGTGTTTCAAGGGGAGGAGCACACCATGACGACCCAGGCGCACCACGTCGGCGCACGCGACATGACACCCGAGCAGGTCGGCATGCTCAACGGCCGCGCAGCCGCACTGCAGGCGGCGACGGCGGATCTGCTCGAACGGGGACATCTGCGTCAGACGGCGTACGGGCGCCTCGAGGCGTGGACGATCCCACCCGCCGACGTCACGCCCCTGCAGCGCGCGGTCGTCGACGCCGTCCGTTGCCGCGCGCCACGCCTCGAGAACGTCCCCGCCGTGCGTGCGGCGCTCGACGAACTGCAGCGTGACGCCGTGCGCCGCGGCCTGCTCAATGCGCCGCGCAGAGGCGGCAAGGGCGAGGCCCTGAAGACGACGTTCATGACCCTGTTCGGGGTCGCCATGGCGATCATCGCCGCCACCGGAAAGTCTGTGGGTGGCGTGCTGGTCGGCTTGGGCTTCACGTGTTTCGGGGCGTACAACCTCGTGCGTGCTGTCCGCACCACACGGCAGGGGCGCCGCACGCAGGCCGGGGCTGCGGCCCTGGAGCAGCTACGGTTGCGCGTGCCAAGCCCTGCGGCGGGGCTCACGCAGCCACCGATGCGCGGCGGGCTCGGCTACTCCGTCGGCCTGTACGGGACGCGGCCGCTGCTCATCGCGTTCCCGGCCACCGCGGCCCTGGGATGGGGGCTGAGCGACCACGTCGTCGACGAGGAGATGCAGCGTCACGCGAGGGCGAGTTCGGGCGCAGAGCCGTCGAGTACGAACGGGTACACGTGCTCGTCGGGTACGTCGAGCTCCGACTGGTCGTGCGACACCCATTCCGGCCATTCCGGCGGTTCCGGCGGTTCCGGTGACGCCTGGTGCAGCGGCGGAAACTGCTGCGGCAGTGCAGGATCGTGCAATTCGGGTTCGTGCGGCGGCGGCTCGTCCTGCGGCGGCTCGTCGTGCGGTTCGAGTTGCGGTGGCGGCAGCAGCTGCTCGAGCTGACGCTACGCCCGGCCACCGCGTCATCAAGGCCTGCACCATCGGCTGCCGCGTCAGCTGCATGAGAAATGCGCATCTGCCCGAGGAACATGCTGCGTATTCCTCGGGCAGATGCACATTCCTCGTGCAACGTCAGCGGGTGCGCGACAGCCTTCGCAGCTCCTCAAGTCGACGCTGACTCACGCAGGGAGCTTCACGTCAGCCATCCGCCGGAAGCCACACGTCACCGTGCCGGCAGTACGTGCTTACCGTCGCGGTCGGTCGCGACGCACAGCGAGCAGACAGCACCGTCACCCGTCGCGGAGGCCAGCATGTCGGGGCGTTCGAACACGTCGCCGCAGGCCTCGCAGTCGATCTCGGCCGCCGACGGGTTGCCGTGCTCGTCGAACATCTCGTGCGCCAGCCCGTCGGTGTCGCGGCGCAGGTAGTAGCGACCCTTCGTCGCGACGGCGATGACGGGCGGCAGAACGACGGAGAGCACGACGGCGATGATCGGCGAGTACGGCTGCAACCCACTGCCGAGGCCGCCGAAGAAGGCCACGATCGACAGGCCCCCCGCGACGATGACGGAGACGAACCCGACCGGGTTGATCGCGTACAGCATGCCCCGGCGGAATTCGGGAGTCTTCGGCGACAGCTTCAACAGATAGGTGTTGACGATGATGTCGCTCGCGACGGTCACGATCCACGCGATGGCAAGGTTTGCGTAGAAGCCCAGGATGTCGTTGAGGAAGTCGAACATGTTCGCCTCCATCATGACGAGGGCGATCGTCACGTTGAACAGCACGAACACCATGCGGCCGGGGTAGTGCTTCGTCACGCGGGTGAACGAATTCGTCCACGCGAGCGAGCCGGAGTACGCGTTCGTCACGTTGATCTTGATCTGGCTGATGACGACGAGCACGACGGCGAGCGTCATCGCGAGCCAGTGGGGCATCATCTGCTCGTACGCCGAAAGGAACTGGTGCACGGGCTCGTTGGCGATCGACGCACCGCCCGCGACGTTGGCGATGAGGTAGACGGCGAGGAACAGCCCGATCATCTGCTTGAGTGCACCGAAGAAGACCCAGCCGGGGCCGGCGACGATGACGGCCGTCCACCAGCGTCGCGAGTTCTCCGGGGTCTTCGCGGGCATGAAGCGCAGGTAGTCGATCTGCTCGGCTATCTGCGCGATGAGCGAGAGGCAGACACCTGCGGCGAGCATGACGGCGCTGAAGCTGACGCCCCCACCATGGGCGCCCTTGTAGTCGAGGAAGGTGTCGACCGAGCCGGGGTGCGCCTGAACGAGATAGACGAGCGGAACACCCATGAGCAGCAACCACAGCGGCGTCGTCCACACCTGCAACTTGCTCAGCGCCTTCATTCCATACACGACGAGCGGTATGACCATGAGACTGCTGACGAGGTAACCCGCCCACAGCGGCACCCCGAGCCCCAGCTTGAGCCCCTGCGCCATGATCGAGCCCTCGAGCGCGAAGAAGATGAAGGTGAAGCTCGCGAAGATGACGTTCGTCAGCACCGAGCCGTAGTAGCCGAAGCCCTTGCCGCGCGTGATGAGGTCGAGATCGAGGTTGTAGCGCGCCGCGTAGTAGGCGAGGGGCACACCCGTCACGAAGATGATGGCGGCCGCGACGAGAATGCCGAGAATCGCGTTCGTCGTGCCGTGCTGGATGCCGATGTTGGCGCCGATCGAGAAGTCGGCGAGGTAGGCGATCCCACCGAGCGCCGACGTCGCGACGATGCCTGGGGCCCAGCGCCGATAACTGCGCGGCGCGAACCGCAGCGTGTAGTCCTCCAGCGTCTCGCTCCTCGCCTTCGCGGTCCCGACGGCGGACGCGGTGGCCCGCTCGTCGACCTGTGGTTCCAGTTGCGACGTCGCCATGCTGTGCGCCCCTCTGCTCTCGTCCTGCGTTTCGACAACCGAGGTGGCGGTATCGCCATTCGGTACGCAGGAATCTAGGCAGCCGATGTTTCGACGGATGCGAGACGATGTTTCACGAGAGTTGCGCCCCCTACCCCGATGTTGCCCGCGTTTTCGGTCACCCGCGCCGCGAAAAGCGGGCAACATCGCGACTGGACGAGGCGTCGGCGGGCCGGACGCGTCGGCGACCCGCCGTCAGCGCCGTAAGGGGCTGAGGTGGACGTCGTCACCCAGCCAGCGTTCGATGCGTCCAGGCGCGAAGAGGTCGAGGCGCGTGACGCCTACCGGGAGGTCATAACCCACCGGCGCCGAGCCCAGCATCGTCGAGTCCGGGCGCGTTGACTCCGGCGCGGCGGCTGCCGGCTTTGCGGCGTCTGCCCGCGTCAGTGCCCCCGGCGCCCGCTGCAGGATGGCGGCCGCGCCGAGCGTCGTCACCTGATCGACGACGCGGCGCCCGCCGCGGATGCCGGGCGCGTCGTCGTCGGCTGCGAGGCGAAACTCCTCGACGAGCGCCGGGCGCCCCGCATGAGAGATGTCCGTGCGAGCGACGAGTTCGCCGCCCGCCTCACCATGGCGGCCGAGGACGAGGGTGTCGCGCAGCATGAGCGACCCACCGTCGGCGATGTCCGCACGAGTCGTCCGGGTGGCGCGGGCGTCGGTGGCGACGACGAACGGCTCCCCGGGCCAGCGAAGCGACGCCCCCTCCGCCACGCTCAAATTCGCCGACCAGGAACACGCTCCCCCACGCCCGGCGTAGGCGACCGTCGCCGCGACCTCGACGATCTCGAGTGCGACACCGTCACCGACGACGATGTCGAGTTCGGCCTCGTCACCCGCGAGCAGCAGAGCCGTCGTCGCGACGAGGGCGACGCGCGCGGACGTCGGCGTCACCCGCAGGATGCGCGGCGCAAGCAGGCTCGAGCGGGTACGGACCCGAACGGCTGAGCCCGCGGCGCCTCGTTCGACGTGGAGCTTCATCGCTCACCACCGGCCGGCCGGGGAGCCCACGCTCGCGCCTCCTGCTCCGCGAGGACTGAAACCCGGCCAGGCGCCATGTGGTGTTTCGGCCCCCAGGCCGCGCACGGCTCGCGTCGCTCAGTGCGTGTGAGTGACGCCGTCATGCGTGTGCTCACCCTCGCTGTCGGCGTGGACATGCGGCGCCATCGGACCCGGATCCTGCGCGACGTGCCCGCCGCCTTGGTAGGCCGCGAGCACCTCGCGCACCCAGGCCGTCAATCGCTCGACGGAGGCCGCATCCGTGCGCGACAGCGCGATGACAGGGCGTCCGTCACGAGCCTCACGGCCCTGCTGCTCCATGAGTGCGGCGTCGACCCCGACATGCGGCGCAAGGTCTGTCTTGTTGACGACGAGCAGGTCGGCGCGTGCGATGCCCGGCCCGCCCTTGCGGACGACGTCACCGCCGCCGGCGACGTCGAGGACGAAGATCTGCGCGTCGGCGAGGGCCGGCGAGAACGTCGCCGTCAGGTTGTCGCCGCCCGATTCGACGAGGACGAGCTCGACGTCAGGATGGTCGGCTGCGAGATCCTCGACGGCAACGAGGTTGGCGCTGACGTCATCACGGATCGCGGTGTGCGGGCATGCCCCGGTCTCGACGGCGCGAATGCGATCGACGTCAAGAACGCCTGCGGCCCTGAGCATCTGGGCGTCTTCGTCGGTGTAGATGTCGTTCGTGATGACGCCGAGCGAGATCTCCTCGCCGAGTTCGCGGCACAGCATGCCGATGAGCGAACTCTTGCCCGTACCGACCGGACCGGCCACCCCGAGCCGCATGGGGCGCGATGGATTCGATGCCGCGTCACGGCGCGAATCGACGCCGACCGTGATCTTCTGGGACGTCATCGCGCCCTGTCCGGCGGCGGGCGTATCGATGCCGGAAGTGGCGGTGGCTTCACTGCCGGGGCGCGAGGTCATGGCGATCTCAGACACGGAACAACTTCCTCTCGGTGTCGGCGTGAGCGGCATGCCACGCCTCGAGCTGGGGTGCGGAATGGACTGGGATGTCGTACGGCGCGACCAGGTCGGCGCAGGCCGCGACGAGGTCGTCGAGATGGGGCGCCGAATCGAGCGCCCAGGCCACGGCATCCACAGGGTCGAGCGGTTCGAGCTTCAACGCGGCGGCGGTGACGCTCTGGACGTCGTCATATCCGACGACGCGGGCGACGGACGCACCGTCGAGGCCCAGCTCGCCGGCGAAAGCGCCGAGGACCACGGCGCGGGCGGTGAGCGGGCGGGGCAACCCCTCGAGCCACTGTGCCGCGGGGCCGTCAGGACGCAGCCGGTGCACGAGGCGCAACATCGCCCGCCCCTGGGCGATCGATGAATCACGCACCGCCGCGACGGGGTTGCGGGCCGCCCAGGCCCACGCGACGTCCTCGGACGCGAACGCGGGCTCGGGCATGGGCACGGGCGTGGCGGCATCCCCGCCTTGCGTGCAAGTGCACCCGGGTGCACTTGCACGCAGATGACGGACGGCGGCGGACGCGACGACGGCCGTCCCGGCTTCGACCCGCGCCACCGTCGCGAGGCGCATCGCGATGAAGGCCGGCACCTCGTGCACCGGCAACCCCCCGAGCAACGCCGGTTCGAGACCACCTGAGGCGGTGTAGCCGCCAACAGGCAGCCTCGAATCAGCGAGCAGCAGGCTCGCCATCCCCGCGCCGTTCGTCGCCGCGTCGGGCCTCATGACGCCACCGCCCCGCCCCTGCGTGCAGCTGCACCCGGGTGCACTTGCACGCAGGACGTCGGACGTGGGAGCTGAGCCGCAGCAGGACATGGCGATCAGAAGAGCGAATACCGCTGCGCGAGCGGCAGTTCCGTCGCCGGCTGCGGGGTGACGAGCTCACCGTCGACGGCGATGGCGAACGTCTCGGGGTCGATGTCGATGCGCGGTGTCGCCGAGTTGTTGATCATGTCGGCCTTCGTCACCTCGCGTGTCGGCCGCACGGCTTCCACCTCCCGCCGCAACCCGAGCGACTCCCGCAGACCATTCTCTGCAGCCGCCGGCGACACGAATGACACCGCGAGCGACGCAGCGTCGTCCGCCACGAGCGCCGGGCGCATCAGCACGGGCTGTGGCGTCGGGATCGACGCGTTCGGGTCGCCGAGGGCAGCCCACACGATGGCACCCGACTTGAGGACGACGGACGGCCGCACGCCGAAGAACTTGGGCTCCCACAGCACGAGGTCGGCCAGCTTGCCGGGCTCGATCGACCCGACGAGATGGTCGATGCCGTGCGCGGCCGCCGGGTTGATCGTGTACTTCGCGACGTACCGACGGGCACGTTCGTTGTCGGCCGGCAGCGTCTCGCCGAGCGAGCCATAGCGTGACTTCATGACGTGCGCGACCTGCCAGGTGCGCGTGATGACCTCACCGATGCGACCCATCGCCTGAGCATCGGAGCTCGTCATCGACAACGCGCCGATGTCGTGGAGCAGATCTTCGGCGGCGATCGTCGTCGCCCGGATGCGCGATTCGGCGAACGCGAGATCTTCCGCCACCGCCGGGTTGAGGTGATGACACACGATGAGCATGTCGAGGTGCTCGGCGACCGTGTTGACGGTGTGCGGCAGCGTCGGGTTCGTCGAACCGGGCAGGACATTGGGGTGCGACGCGATCGACATGATGTCGGGCGCGTGCCCGCCCCCGGCGCCCTCGGTGTGGAAGGCGTGGATGCTGCGCCCGCCGATGGCGCGCAGCGTCGAGTCGACGTAACCGGCTTCGTTGAGCGAGTCGCTGTGCAGCGCCACCTGCAGCCCGTGCTCGTCGGCCGCGCGCAGGGCAGCGTCGATGGCGGCGGGCGTCGCGCCCCAGTCCTCGTGCACCTTGTACGCTGCCGCGCCCGCGAGCGCCTGCTCGGCGAGGCCCTCGGCGCTCACGGTGTTGCCCTTGCCCATGAGCAGCAGGTTGACGGGCAGGTGATCCAAGCCGCGCAGGACGCGCCCGAGGTGCCAGGCACCGGGTGTCACCGTCGTCGCCTTCGACCCCTCGGACGGGCCGGTACCACCGCCACCGAGCGTCGTCAGACCGGTCGCGAGCGCTTCGTGCACCTGCGACGTCGACAGGAAGTGCACATGCATGTCGATGCCACCGGCGGTGAGGATCTTGCCCTCCCCCGCGATGACGTCGGTGCCCGGGCCGATGTGGAGATCCGGGTGCACGCCGTCCGCGACATCGGGGTTGCCGGAGCGGCCCAGCGCGACGATGCGCCCGTCACGGATGCCGACGTCGGCGCGCACCACACCCCAGTGGTCGAGGACGACGACGTTCGTGATGACGGTGTCGAGCGCCCCGCCCGCGCGGGTCGTGAGGCCCTGCGCCATCGACTCGCGGATCGACTTGCCCCCACCGAAGACGGCTTCCTCGCCGCCGACGGTGTGGTCGTGCTCGACCTCGATCCACAGGTCGGTGTCGCCGAGACGAATCTGGTCACCCGTCGTCGGACCGTAGAGCGCGGCGTAGGCGTCACGTGTGATGGTCGTCGGTTCGGACGGCCGTGGGCGGACAGCCGGCACCTCGGGGTGGGACGCCGTTCCGCGCGGGACCGTAACACCGGGCCCGATGTCGTCGTGTGACTTGCCGGCCCCACCTGCGTCAGCCTGCGACGTGTCTCCGAAAGACGCGGCCGTGTCGCGGATCTGCAGCCCCGGCACACGCCGCTCGCCCCGCAACGCGACGAGCGCCACCTCGCGGCTGACGCCCGGTTCGAAGCGCACCGACGTGCCGCTCGGGATGTCGAGGCGGTAGCCCTGCGTCAGCTCGCGGTCGAATGCGAGGGCCGCGTTGGCGTCGGGCAGATGCAGGTGCGAGCCGATCTGGATCGGTCGGTCGCCCGTGTTCTCGACGACGACGCGCAGCCGTTCGTTCACTGAACGATCGGCATTGAGCGAGATGTGCCCCGGGGCGACGCGGATGGCGCCAGGAGCGCTCGTGGCCCCGGGGGTTGCTGGGTCGTCGGCTGCGTCCTGCGGCCGACGGCCTGAGTTCGCTGACATGGCTCGTTCCTTCAGACGATCGGGTGATGGAGGGTGACGAGCTTGCGACCATCGGGAAAGGTGGCCTCGACCTGGATGTCGGGGATCATCTCGGCGACGCCCGGCATCACCTGCTCACGTGTCAACACCTCACGCCCGGCGCTCATCAACTCTTCGACACTGCGACCCTCGCGGGCACGTTCGATGACCCACGTCGACAGCAGCGCGACGGACTCGGGGTGATTGAGCAGCACGCCGCGCTCGAGTCGATCACGCGCCACCATTCCCGCGACGGACAAGAGCAGCTTCTCGGTGTCGGCGGGCGTCAGATGCATGGCAGGAGGTTAGCGAGGCGATGTTTCGCGGGTGTTTCGCCGGTCCTGGCGGAGGGGAGGTGACCACGAATCGTCGCGAGTACGGCGGGCCGGAGCCGCAGCTGCGCGAGAAATACACATCTGCCCGAGGAATGTGCGTCATATACCTCGAGCAGATGCACGAGAGTCGAGCAGGTGACGTCACACCACACCTGTCGGTGCGGCATCATGCGAGACATGAGCATCACGACGTCCGACGCAACACGGCCCGCACCGGCCACGTCGATGCCTGCGGGCGTCGGCATCGGATGGCGCCCCGAGATCGCGGACGTCCTCGCCGCCCAACCTGGGTTGACGTGGGTCGAAGTGGTCGCCGAATCCGTCATGCACGGCATGCCGCCAGCCCTGAGGCAGCTGCGCGAGCGCGGCGTCACCGTCGTCCCGCACGGGGTGAAGCTCGGGCTCGGTGACGCCGAGGGCCTCGACGTCGATCGCGTCGCGCACTTCGTCGGGACGGCCGCCATCACGGGCGCGCCGCTCGTCAGTGAGCACATCTCGTTCGTGCGGGCGGGTGGTGTCGAGGTCGGCCACCTGACGCCGCTGCCGCGCACGCGCGCCGCCGTCGACGTGATGGTGCGAAACGTCCGCAGCGTCCAGGCCGAGCTCGACGTCCCGCTCGCGCTCGAATGCGTCGCGGCGCTCTTCACCTACCCCGAGGACGAGATGAGCGAGGCACAGTTCGTCACCGAGATCATCGAACGCACCGACGCGCTGCTGCTGCTCGACATCGCGAACGTCTACGCCAACGCCCGCAATCACGGGGGCAATCCGCTCGAGACGGCCCTCGCGATGCCCCTCGAACGGCTCGCGTACATGCACGTCGCGGGTGGGGTCGAGAACGACGGGATCTACCACGACACGCATGCGGCCGCGGTGAACCCCGAAGTGCTGCACCTCATCTCGGAGCTCTCGAGACGCACGACATTCCCGGCCGCGATGCTCGAACGCGACGGCGACTACTCGCCTGCCGAGGAGTTGCTCACGGAGCTCGACGCCATCGCCGACGCCGCCGGCATGCCGCGCGTCACGGCCGCGCAATGACGATCCGCCGCGCATCGTCGACGGGCGGGCACAGCGACAGTTCGACGTCCGCGCCCGTATCCGCCGACGAGGGGGGCCGCCCCCACGAGTTCGACGGCAGGACGGAGGCCGCGTCCCCCATGGATTCTGCGTCGGATGAACACGCTGATCTCGCCGCACGCCAGGCGCAGATCGTGGCGGCGCTGACGGGGTTGGCGTCCGCCCCGGCCGGCTTCGACGCTCGCCATCTCGACGTCGCGCGACGAGCGCTCCTGCGCAAGCGAGCGAACGAGCTGCAGTTCGTGTGGCCGATCCTCATCGCGTCGCTCGGCCCGCGATTGCACCCGTTGTTCGCCGAGTTCGCTCGTGAGCGTCCGACGCGTGGCTCGCGCGCTGACGGTCACGCGTTCGCGCAATGGTTGCGCCGACGCGGCGACCTCCCCCTCGCCGCCGACCTCGAACTCGCCGAGGCACGCCTGTTCTGGGCGTTTCCGACCGACACGTCCGGCATGGCGACGGCGCCGGTGCGGCGCACGTCCCGCGTCGCCGTCGAACGGTTTCCCGGCGGCATGCTCGTGCGCCGCGGCCGTCGCGTGACGACGCTCGGACGCCCGTCTGAACGGTAGGCACCGACCTGAACGATAGACACCGACACAGAACCGTTCGCGGTCGACGCCCGCTGGACGTGGACGGAAATCGCAGGGGGGTCAGGGCTGCATGTGGCGCCAGGGCTTGGAGAGCTGGAAACGTCGGCCGGTGATCTCGGTCACGGTGATGCGGACGATCGTGTGTTTCTCCGTCGGCACCCAGGGGCGCAGCGGCAACTGTTCCGCACGAGCCTTTTCGGCGCCCTCGAGCACCTCAGCGCGTCCTCGGACGATGACGCTCGACGCCTCGCCGTCGCCGAACCGTCCACTGCCGTTGAGGTCGTCGACCTCGAACGCGACGTCGGAGTTCATCGTCACCCCGAGCAGTTTGCTGCCCTCGGCCGTGCGGAAGAAGATCGCTCCCGCGTCGCTGACGTAGTTGATCGGGACGATCTGCGCCTCACCGACGAGCGTGTATGCCAGTCGCCCGAACGAGTGCTGCGCCAGGAACGCCCAGCACTCGTCCTCGGCGAGGGCGTTGATGACGTCGTGGTCGGCCTGGAAGTCGGACATGGTGGTCTCCTTCGGGCGGGCGTGTCCTCGTGCCGTTCTCGACATCACCAGCTTGCCGCGTCGAAGCCGCCGATGGGGCAAGACGCGTCCGGGCCCTTCGTCCCTGCCCGCTCGCCCCCGTTCCCGCACTTCGACAAGCCACGTCCGCTCCTCACTTTCTTCGGCAACGACCGCTTCTCGACGGGAGGGGCGCATGCCTCGCCGCGTCAGGGCCGGCGCGACTACCCTGTGAGGAGCGACGGGACGAGGGAGGAAAGCACATGCTGGCCGCAGTGTTGCTCATGATCGTCTCGGGTGTGCTCATGGTCGCGATCGTCGCGTTCCTGCTCATCATCAACACCCGCATCGAACGGCAGCAGCGCGAACGCTACTTCGGCGACATCAGCCACGTCCGCATCCCCGACAACGCCCGAGAACTGTCGAAGCCGGCGAAACGCCCCAAACCGCCCTATCGCCCCTTCTGACGGCGATGCACCTCACCCATCTGCGATCTTCGTCCACATTCGGCTCCGCCCGCCCCAGGCACCGTCAGTGCGCGGGGTCGCGCACGACCAGCAGGACGACGAGGGCGACGCCGCAGCCGATGAGCGTCTCGACCGCGCGGTCGACGAGTAGCGGCCCGACGGGCACCTCGTGCACGATCTGCCCCATCATCAGCGCGAGCGGCGTGATGCACAGCAGCGCGAGCGCGTAGTTGCGGCCCACGAGCAGTTCGGCGCCCACCTGCAGCGCCGCGATGACGAGCACCGCCGCGAAACCCTGGGGGTGCCACGGCAGGATGGCGGCCGCCGCGAGCACGCCGAACAGCGTGCCGACGAACCGTTGACCACCGCGGATCATGCGCGCCCGGTGCGTCGCGCCGGACAATCCCGCGACGGCGGCAACCATCGCCCAATAGGGATGCGAGCCGCCGTACTGCGTCCCGATCAGCCTGCCGACGACGCCCGCCGCGCCCACCGCGATGACGAACCGGGCGAGGTGCACGCGCGTCCCCTCAGCCTGCCACGCCTCACGGATCCTGGCCCGCGGCAACGGAATCCAACGACGTTCCCCCGTCTCGCGCAACAGGCCGACACGTCCGATGAGCACCGAGAACGCAGCCGACGCCGCGGAGACGAAAAAGCCGACGGCGACGTTCGACGCCGCCGCGGGCAGCGTCGCGCAGACGGTGAACGCGAACACGACGAACAACGGCCCCGGCGGGTGCCAGCGGAAGGCGTCCGACAACAACGACGCCGCCGCGGCGACGAGCGCACCGGCGGCGATGAGCCACCACTGGTGATGCGGCAGTAGCCCGACGGCGCATCCGAGCGTCACCGCCATGACGAGGACGCCGGCGATCGTCATCTGCAACGCCGTGCGTTCCGCATGCGGCGCGGCGCGTCCGTAGAGGGACGTGAATGCCCCGAAGGCCGCGAACGCCGACCAGTCGAGGTGCCCGGTCACCGTCAGCAGAGTGAGCGGGACGAAGACCGAAACGCCGGCCCGCGCCGCCACCCGGTGAGCACCCGCGTGCGGGCCGAAGCGGAAGAACTCCTGGAGAAAACTGGGATGGGCAGGCGTCGTCACCACGCCATCCTAGAAGCCGTGCCCGCAGCAGCCGGATGCGCCGCGTTTGGACGCCACAGCCACAACTCGTCACCACCCAGGCAGAGCTCCTGCCACCCCATCACTCCTCATGACGACGACACGGCTCGTCGGGGCGACGAGCGACCGCCTCCAGCCCCCTTCCACCGCGCGACGCTGGGGTCACGACCCCGACACCGCGGTTGGTCATCACCCCTCGAGCCCACGCCGCTCTCAGACTCGACCATCGTGTGAGATGGTTCACGCAGCGCCCGAGCAACCTCATGACACTCTCCAGCCATGACGGGGCGTTCGAGGTCTATTCTTACGCCCCCTCACCCCGCGGGGGCTGTACCCGTCTGCGTCAACCGCCTACTGTGAGCAGCAAGCTGGGCGGCGCCGTCGCCCCCACCATCCGGAGCGACGCTCGCCCGGATCGGCCAGATCTGCACAAGGAGTTGCCATGTTCGCTCTCGCCGTCCTGCTGCTCATCGCCGCAGCAGCCCTCGTCCTGTGGGTCCTCTTCGGGCTCAACGGAGAGAACAACAACGACGTCCACTTCCACGGTTTCGGCATCGACGCCAACCTCACGCCGCTCACCGTGTTCCTCCTCGGCGCCCTGACGCTACTGCTCGTGTGGGCCGCGACGCGCCTGATCGCCGCCGGCACGAAGCGCAAGTACCGCCAGCACAAGGAGACGAAGGAGCTCAAGAAGGAGCACCAGCTCAGCGAGAAGCAGCGCCTCGAGGCCGAGCGCGAGCGTGAGCGCCTCGCCGCCGAGCGCGACAAGGAGCACGATCTGCGCGAGACCGCCGAGGCCCGCCAGCGCGTCGCGCAGCGCGACGTCGAGCGCTACCCCGAGGACCACCGCACCACCGAGCACATCAGCACGGAGCGTGTCGGCACCGAACGCGCAGCCGAGGGTCGTCGCGCGGGCGAGGGCGACGTCATCGGCAACCGTGTCGACGGTGTCGTCGACGAGCGCGCCACCGACGGGCGCCACTACCGCAACTGATCTCACCGCGACGACGGTCTGCGTCACCGACCGGATCGCGCCGCCCATGACGAAGGCGCCGCACCCCAGCGAGGGTGCGGCGCCTTCATCGTTCTCGACGCTCGTGACGCCGGAACCCATCGCCCCGGCGTCCTCCACGTCAGGCCACTCAGACCGCCACGTCAGGCCACTCAGACACGGCCGTTGCGGCCGGGCCCGCCCGTCAGCCTCACCCAGCTGGCGGGGCGCCACCCATCACACACGACAGCGCGCGTGCTCCGCGGGCAGAACCGCAGAACCACGCGCGCTGACGGCGACGTCGGGCGTCAGCTCACTTGGCGGCCTCGACGTGCTTCGGCTCCTTCTTCGGCGCCGGCTTCGAGTTGGCGGCGTCGACGAACGCGTGGCGCGGCGTCTCGAGGTCCATGAGGGCGGTGGCGTCGCGGCCGAACATCATGCCGACGGCCCAGTTGCCGAGGATGCGTGCCTTGCGCTCGAGTGTCGGCATCGCGTACGCGTGGTAGCCGCGGTGCATCATCCACGCCGGCAGGCCGCGCAGGCCGTACTTGCCGACCTGGGCGACGCCCTTGCCGACGCCGAGCCCGGCGACGGAGCCGATCGTCTTGTGCTTGTACTGCTTCATCTCGCCGCCGCCGCGAATCGTCGTCAGGATGTTCGCGGCGAGGACGGGCGCGTGACGCAGCGCGTGCTGGGCGTTCGGCACGCAGAACCCGCCGGGGCCCATGCCCGTGACATCGGGGACGGCGGCGTTGTCGCCGGCACCCCAGGCGCCCTCGACGACGTTGCCCTCGTCGTCACGCACACGCAGGTCGGTGCCGACCATGAGACGGCCGCGGTCGTCGATCGGCAGGTCGGAGTCGACGAGGACGGGATTGGCCTTGACGCCCGCGTTCCACACGATCGTGTCGGCGTCGAACTCCTCGCCAGTCGACAAGACGATGTGCTTGTTCTCGCAGCTCTTGAGCTGCGTGTCGAGGTAGACGTCGACGCCGCGCTCGCGCAGGGAGGCGACGACCCACTTCGCCTGCTCCTCGCTGACCTCCGGCATGACGCGGCTCATGGCCTCGACGAGCACGAAGCGCGGGTCTTCGGGCGACAGACGCGTGTAGTACTTGATGGCGTCCTTCACCATGTCCTGGATCTCGGCGATCGCCTCGATGCCGGCGAACCCGCCGCCGACGAAGACGAACGTCAGCGCACGCTTGCGCTCCTCGGGATCGGTGAGCACGGCGGCCTCGTCGAGGCGCGCGAGGACGTGGTCACGCAGCGTGACGGCTTCCTCGATCGTCTTGAAACCGATGCCCTCCTCGGCGAGGCCGGGGATCGGCAGCGCGCGCGGCACGGAGCCGGCGGCCATGACGATGTGGTCGTACTCGAGCGTGAAGTCGTCACCGAGCTCGGGGTCGACGTTGACCGTGCGGTTCGCGTGGTCGATCGACGTCACCTTGCCGGTGATGATCTCCGCACCCTTGAGGTGACGGCGCAGCGGCACGAGCGCGTGACGCGCCTCGATCGAACCGGCGGCGACCTCCGGCAGGAAGGGCTGGTACGTCATGTAGGGGTTCGGGTCGACGACCGTCACCGAACCTTCGCCGTCCTTGAGGGAGGCGAGCAGCTTCTTGGTGGTGATGAAACCCAGGTACCCGCCGCCGACGACGAGGATGCGCGGACGCACGTTGGTGTTCTGCGTGAAAGCCATGCAACAACTCTAGAACCGCCGAGTACGTTCGGCGAAACGCTGACCAAACGACTGATGTTACCGGACAGTAAGGCGCAGCGGGGGTCTGTGAGCCGCGCGACTTTCCAGCGCCCCTCCTCTTTCTGCGTGCAAGTGCACCCAGGTGCACTTGCACGCAGAAGGAGGGGCCCGCGCGTCAGGTCCTGAGCATCGACAATCGAGCGTCAGAGCTCGAGCGTCAGTTCCTTGCCCTTGCAGCGGCTCACGCAGATCATCATGATGTCGCCCTCCTCACGCTCGTCGTCCTCGAGCACGGAGTCGCGGTGGTCGATCTCGCCGGCGATGACGCCCGTCTCGCAGGTGCCGCAGATGCCTTCGAGGCAGGAGCCGAGGACGCTGACACCGGCCTCGCGCACGACCTCGAAGATCGACCTGTCGGCGGGCACGGTGAGGCGCATGTCGGATTCTTCGAGGATGACGTCGAACTCGGTGTTGCCCGAGTCGTCGATCTCCTTGGGGCTGAAGCGTTCGACGTGCGCGACGAGGTTGGCGCGGCTCTTGCACCCGTCCTCGATCGCCGCGAGCAGACGCTCCGGCCCGCACGAGTAGACGAGCGCGGGGCCCGCAGCGTCGGCGTCGGCGAGGGTGGCGGCGAGGTCGAAGGCACCCTTGTCGGCCTTGGGCCAGAACGTCACCTTGTCGCCGAAGGAGGCGAGTTCGTCGCGGAAGGCCATCGTCGCCCCGCTGCGCCCGAGGTAGTACAGGTGCCAGTTCTTGCCCTGCGCCTGCGCGGCGCGCACCATCGTCAGGATCGGGGTGATGCCGATGCCGCCCGCGACGAAGACGTACGTCGGCGCCTTGCGCAGTTCGAAGTGGTTGCGTGGGCCGTAGCTGACGAGTTCGTCGCCGACCTTCAGCGTTTCGTGGATGTAGGAGGAACCGCCTCGCGATTCGCTCTCGCGCAGGACGGCGACCTGGAAGCGGCTGCGGTCGGCCGGGTCGCCGCACAGCGAGTACTGACGGATGAGTTCGTCGAACGGGTCGTGCTCGGGCAGGTCACCCTGCTCGGCGTCCTTCAACTCGGCGTCGCTCACGCCGCCGAGGACAAGGTCGAGGTGCGCTCCGGGGGCCCACTCGGGCAGGTCTGCGCCGTCGGCGGCGCGCAGCGTCAGGAGGCGGACACCGTCGGCGGCGTCGTCGATCCCGTCGACGACGAGAAGCGTCTTCGCCTCGGGCTGAGTCGATTCCGAAACCATGCCTGTCTCCTTCACTGCGCACAGCGCGTCGTCTCGCCCCCCTTGCGTACAGATGCACCCGGGTGCATCTGCACGCAGGGAGGCGACGCACGACGCGATGTTGTTCGGGTGCGAACGAGTTGTCAGTCTACGCATGTTCATGACGGGTGTGTGACCCAGGCAACATTCCATCGCCGCAAAGTCTTTCGGGGGCGAACGATCTGGCCTAGCGTGGGAGCACGCCGCCCAATCGCCCCCGCCTGACGCCTCGATCGTCGTGCGGGCCGTCGCCAGGAGTTCATCATGACCAAGCGCGTCCTCATCGTCCAGCACGACCACTGTTCGCCCCCCGGCGCCGTCGCGGATCGCTTTCGCGAGCGCGGTTACGAGGAGACACTCTTCCAGGTCGTGCCGGAGAAGGATTTCGAGAACCCGGGCGTCGACGTCGAGTTTCCCGACGTGCGCGAGTTCGACGCGCTCGTCGTCATGGGCTCGTACTGGTCGGCGTGGGACGACGAGATGATCGGCTCATGGCTGGCGCCCGAGATGCAGCTGCTGCGCGACGCGGACACCGCGGGCGTCCCCGTCCTCGGCATCTGCTTCGGCGCGCAGCTTCTGGCGCGCACGCACGGCGGCTCGGTCGGGCGCGCGCCCGAACCGGAGATCGGGTTCGTCGAGGTGAGCAGCGAACGCGAGGACATGGTGCCCGGTGGCAAGTGGTTCGCCTGGCACTACGACCGCTGGCAGGTGCCGCCGGACGCCGTCGAATTCGCGCGCAACGACATGGCGTCGCAGGGTTTCGTGCTGCGCAAGAACCTCGCCGTGCAGTTCCATCCCGAACTCTCCAGCGAGATGCTGACGGGCTGGTGCGACAACGGCGGACGCGAGATGCTCGCCTCCCTCGGGCGCGACGCCGACGCCGAGATCGCTGCCGCGAAGGAATGGGATGACGAAGGCCGCCGCCGCGCCGGCGTCCTCGTCGACGGGTTCCTGGAGCAGGTCGCCGCGAGCTGATGAGCGTTGACCTATTCGAACGCGAGGTTCGGCGCCACATGGCGCCGGCTGACGCCCGAGTTCTCGAAGAGACCGACGTAAGAGACGACCTCGACCCCCTTGTCGGCTGGAGCGCGGAGCATTTCGACAGCCTCGACTGACGCGGGCGTCAACGTTGCCCGGATCCGCATCACGGTCGACGCGTTCTCGGGCGATGTTCACGCCCGATCAGGCGGGCGCGCCTTTCAGGACGTGAGGTCGTCGCGGTAGAGCCGCGCACAGAAGTCGCGCAGCTCGGCGGCGAGGGCGGCGATCTCGTCGACGGCGTGATGCGTCGGCGTCCACGCGGCATGCAGCGGCATCGTCAGCACCGAGCCGTCGGCGTCACGCACGCGGCGCGGGATGAGCCCGAACCGGGTGTCGTTCGTCAGCACCGCGACGCCGCGCCCCGAGGCCGCGAGCGCCTGGGCGGCTTCCGGCGAGTCGACCTCCTGCACGTGCTGTGGCGCGAGGCCCGCCTCGGCGAACGCGCGCGTCAACACCTGGCTGACGGGGTGTCGGCCCGGCAGCATGACGAGCGGGTCGACGCGTGCGAGCGCCTCGAGATTCACCGAGCGGTCACGCTCGGCGCCCTCACCATCGAGCACGCCCCGGGCGCCGACGTACGCGCGCACCGGCAACTCGGCGATCAGCATCGACGCCACCTCCGGCGGCGGAACGGCTGGTGCGACGACGATGTCCGCGCCCTCCCCGAGCGCCGCGAAGACCTCACTCGTCGAACGGCTGACGACGTTGACCTCCGGCGCCAACGCACCCCGCGCCGGGCCCGCCGCGAGGAACGGTGCGATGACGTCGCTGAGCGTCGTGCTCGGCGCGGCGATCGTCAACGACGTGAGCCTCCCGGACGCGAGAAACGCCGCGGTGCGCTTGAGCGTCGCCTCCCGTTCGAGCAGGCCGCGGGCCAGCACGAGCAGTTCGGCCCCGGCCGCTGTCAGCCGCACCCCACCCTCGGAACGGACGAGCAACTCGACCCCCAGCTCGCGCTCGAGCGCCCGCAACTGCCGCGAAACCGCAGGCTGGCTGACGTGCGACGCCGCCGACCCCGCCGTCACCGATCCGGCGTCGGCGACCGCGACGAAGTAGCGCAGGACTCGCAGCTCCACGACGGGCGACCTTCCGATGAGGCCATGCCCAGAAGGCATGGCAGAGAGTGAGAACAGGTATCGAGGAGCCTAGCCCCATCTCGTCTATTTCACGTGGCCCACGTCACAGAATGTGCAGGGCACCACTGCCTGACATCACGCGCGAGCATCGGAGACGACCATGACGATCACCCCGCCTGACGGCGCCACAGCTGCTGCTGGCGTGCCCGGGCTGTCGGCCGACGCGATGCCGCAGCTGACCGAATACCTCGGCGAGGCAACGCGATTCATCACGGAGTGGATGAACGAGTACGGCCCTTCCACCCCGCATCCGGCGCAGACCGTCGAGCACGCGCAGTTCAAGGCGGCATTCGACGAACTGACGTCGCGTCTGAGCGTCAACTACCCGTTCTTCCACCCTCGCTACGTCGGCCAGATGTTGAAGCCACCCCACCCGGCGGCCGTCGTCGGGTATCTCACGACGATGCTCATCAACCCAAACAACCACGACCTCGACGCCGGCGCCGCGACGACGCGCATGGAGGTCGAGGCAGTCGATCAGATTGCGCGCATGTTCGGGTGCACCGCTCGTCGAACTGCGAGTGAGGACACGAGCGACGCGAGGCCCGGAGCGAGCAGCCGAGACGAGCCAGCGGAATGTGGTGACGGGAACCGACTCTGCCACCTCGGCCACCTGACGACGTCGGGCACCGTCGCGAACCTGGAGGCGCTGTTCGTGGCGCGTGAGACACATCCGCGCAAGGCGATCGCGCACAGCGCTGACGCGCACTACACGCATGGGCGCATGAGCCACCTGCTCAACGTGCCGTCGGTGTCGATCCCGACCGACAGCCGCGGACGCATGGATCTTGACGCGCTCGAGTGGTTCCTCAAGGGCGGCGGCATCGGCACCGTCGTCATGACGGCCGGGACGACGGGGCTCGGCGCCGTCGACCCGATCGACAAGGCCATCCCGCTGTGCCGCAAGTACGGCGTCCGCGTGCACGTCGACGCCGCGTACGGCGGGTTCTTCCGCCTCCTCGCCGACGACGACTCGCTGCTCGCGCCCGAGGTGGCGGCGGCGTTCCGCGCGATCGACGAGGCCGACTCCGTCGTCATCGACCCGCACAAGCACGGCCTGCAGCCGTACGGCTGCGGCGCGGTGATCTTCAAGGATCCGAACGTCGCGAACTTCTACGACCACACCTCGCCGTACACGTACTTCACGACGGGCGAGGACATCCACATGGGCGAGATCTCGCTCGAGTGCTCGCGCTCCGGTGCGTCGGCGGCCGCGTTGTGGATGACGCTGCAGCTGATGCCGTTGACGCGTGAGGGCATGGGTGAGGTCGTCGCGCCGGGGCGTCGCGCTGCGCTTGCGTGGGCCGAGAAGTTGCGTGCGTCCGACGTGTTCGAGCTGTACCAGGAGCCGGACCTCGACATCGTCAGCTACTTCCCGATCGGCGACTCGCTCACCGACATCGACCGTCGCTCCGGCGCGATCCTCACCGCCGGCATGAATGCCCCGCGCGACGAGTCGCTGTTCGTCGCGACGTATCAGGTGGACGCCGACGACATGGCCGCGCGCGGGCACGTCATCGATGAGCGCAGCGCCGGGTCGGCGCAGGAGGGCGAACCCCTCGTCGGCGCGCGCATTCTGCGCAGCGTGACGATGAAGCCCGAGACCGAACCCGTCATCGACCAGATCCACGCGGCTGCCGAGGCCCTCGCCCGACAGGCCGCCACGGCCGAACGCGACGCTCCCTTGCCCGACGAAGAGGTCGCCGAGCCGGGCATCTGACGCATCGCCGGGCCCGTCACACGCGCGTACGGCCAGGTGAGTCACGAAGTGCCGGGTGAGTCATGTGGAAGCGACTCACCCTGCACTTCGTGACTCACCTGCGTCCTGGATAGCCGCCGCGAACACCCGGGCCGACGCCTCGAGACCGTGCGCTCCGAGGTACGCGCCGCCGGGACGAACAGTGCCTTTCTGTCAGCGCACCTGCGGTTGAGCGACGAGGTCGCCATATCCGGTGCCCCACAGGCGGTCAGCCAGTTCATAGGCCGCGAGCGCCCAGGGTGCCAGTCGTTCACCCGGCTCGATGGCGAGGGGAGTGAAACGCACGAGCGCACCCATCGACGCCGGCCCGATCTCGAGCTGCCCCGTCGCCCCGGCCTCGTCGTCGACGACCTGGAGCGCGCCACGCACGTCATCGGTGACGAGCGCGTCGGGCCCCGGGTGACCGCAGACATGAACGGTGGTCGTCTTTGTGGCCTGCACGGCCTCCGTCGCCAGGTAGGCAGAGCCGATTCGCGCCGCGTCGCACGCCTCGACAACGAGGTCTTCGAACTGCGTCATCGCCAGAGGCAGCGTGCCGTGGATGAGCAAGTGCTGGTGCGTGTCGAGCAACGAGAACCGCTCGAGGCCCTTGCCGAGCGTTGAGATGCCGCCGCTGTGACGCGGATTGAGCTCATGGGGGATGAAACCCTCAGCGGTGAGGATGCCGTCGATGCCGAAGGAGCCGCGGTAGTGATGGCGCCGCGCGAGCACTTCGCCGACAGCGCGGGCGGTGGCGCGCATCTGATCGCGATCAGCCGGCGCCGGATCCCACCACGAAGAGATGCCCGCCTGACGAAAGCGATCGCTGCCGTGGGGCTGCAGCATCACGAGTTCCACCGGCCGGAGGACGGCAACGCCGTCGTCAGCGACCTGACCGTGGATGGAGCAGGGCACACCTTCGAGGTAGGGCATGAGACGCAGCCGCTCGGCATGGGGCGCGAGCGCTTCGTATGCGGCCGCGCCGTCGTCCGTGACGTGCCGCACCAGCACCGCGCCACCGTTGAGACCCTCGCTCGCGTCGGCCGACCAGACCGTTCCGACACCGCGATCGAGACGCGCGGCGGCCCCTCGCACCTCGTCGAGGCGTGCTGGGACGACCTCTTCGGGCGCATGCGGGACGCCTGCCGCCTCCCACAGCTCGCGGCTGAGCGTCTTGTCTTCCAACCGCTCCTGCGTCTCGCTGCGCGCGCCGTAGGTGCGTCGCTCGTAGAACGAATCAGCGCCGAGAGGGAGCGCGACGATGACGACAGCCCTCGCCTCGGGGTCGAACGCGTCGAGCACCGCGCCCACCCCGTCGTCTGACTCCCGCAGAAGGTGCTGCCAGGCGCGTACCTCATCGACCACGTCATGCACCGGGCTCATCGCCAAGCGGTGAACCGTGATCCGATCTGGCTCGGGCAGCGGGCCGGTGCCGTCGCCCCACGTGATCACGAGGATGCGCGCGGCACCGTTCTCGCGGGCCTGCACGACGTGACGGGTCGCGCTTGCCAGGACGGGTGCGAGGATGACGACCGGGCGCCCCTCGATGTCGTCACGCCGGCGCGCCGCGAGGTGCTTGCTCAGGCGCTGCAGAGGGTCCGGGCTGGTGTCCATACCCGATCGTAGGGCGGTTCGTGGCCACTGTTCGACCGATTTCCTCACGCGGCGCCATGGCCTGAGGCCGCGCAGCGCACCCCGCGATGGCATCCCGGCGCGGGCCACCCGCGCTGCGTGCCGGCACCACGGCAAGACGCCGTATGCGAGCGAGTCGAAGATTCGGGCGGAGGGTGAATCACCCCGCGCCGGGTCATGTCGTTCTATCGCACGCCCCGTAGGCTGGGGGCATGGCTATGAACACGGCGTTCGCCGTCCTTCCCGGCATGACGATCGACGAGCTTCCCAGCGGCATCCTCGACGCGACGACCGACTACGTCACGGGTGAGGAAGCCATCTCGAACGCCCTGCCGGCCGGTTACGTCGGCGCCTTCACGGCGCGCACGAACGACGAGCGCGACGCCGTCGTCCTCGTCGGCTACGAGCTGATGCTGCAGCCCGACCTCATCCCGGACATCGCCGACGAAGCCGTCACCGCCGTCTTCGCGGGCGGCTCGAAGACGTGGCTGCTCATCATCGACGCCGGCGAGTCGAGCCGCATGCTGTCGCTCGACGACGCGCAGATCACCGCCGAGGACGGCGAGCCCGTCGAGGGAGAGCCGACGTCCGTCATTGACGGTGACCCCGAGAAGACGCTCAAGAAGGCGGTCGGCGACCTCACAGGCGTCAGCCTCGACGCCGTCATCGCCGACAAGGGCCTGCTCGTCATCGTCGAGGACTGATGCTTCGGGTGGCCGCGCGAACCGACCGACCACGTCGACATCGCGTTGCCGGTGCCCACGCAGCGAGGCGGGTAACTCACGGGTAGGCGCGAAGTTCCGCGCCAACCCGTGAGTTACCCGCCACCGTGCGTCATTCGCCGCGTCAGTTGGCCCACTGGACACGAACCGGGAGCTTCTTCACCCCGTTGACGAAGTTCGAGCGCACGCGCTTGACGTCGCCGGCAAGCTCGATCGAGTCGATGCGCGGCAGCAGTTCTTCGAGCAGCAGACGAACCTCGAGGCGCGCGAGGTTGTTGCCGAGGCACAGGTGCGGTGAGCCCTTTCCGAACGTCATGTGATCGACGTTCTTGCGCGTCACGTCGATCTTGTACGGCTCGGGGAAGACGTCCTCGTCACGGTTGCCGGAAGCGAACCACATGACGACCTTGTCGCCGGCCTTGATCTGCTTGCCGCCGAGCTCGACGTCCTTCGTCGCCGTCCGACGGAAGTGGTAGACGGGCGACGCCCAGCGCAGCAGCTCCTCGAGGCCCGACTCGATGAGCGACGGGTCGTCCTTCATCGCCTTGAACTGATCGGGCTGCGCGATGAGGCCGAGCATGATCTGGCTGATCGCGTGACGCGTCGTCTCGTTGCCGGCGATGACGAGCAGCGAGAAGTAGTTGTTGAAGTCCTGGTCGGTGAGCGGAACCCCGTCCTCGGGCATCTTGTTCGCGAGGATCGAGACGAGGTCCTTGCCGTCGCCACCGACGCGCTTGTCGCGCAGGTCGCGGCCGTAGTCCCACACGTCCTGAACCGTCGGCGAACGGAACGGCAAGTGACGGTACTTCTCCGACTCAGGCGAGTCGAGCAGGTGCTCGGTGTAATCGGGGTCGGTGTTCGCGACCATCTCGTTACCCCACTGGATGAGCTGGCCTGTGTGCTCACGCGGCACGTCGAGCAGACGCGCGAGCACCTGGATCGGGAAGTCCGCGGAGATCTTCTCGACGAAGTCGAACTCGCCGTTCGGCGACGCCTTCTTCGCCTCGTCGACGGTGTTCTTCGTCAGCTCGCGCAGGAACGCCTCGTAGTTCTTCAGCAGGTTGCGCGGCGAGAACTCGCGCTGGATGAGCTTGCGCAGCGCGGCGTGACGGGCGCCGTCCGTCTCGAGGATGGAGCGGCGGAAATCCATGAGGTCGTCGTCGACGTCCTCGAGGTTGACGAACTGCTCCGACGTGAACGTCTCGGAATCCTTGTCGACGACCCAGATGTCGTCGTACTTCGTGACGGCCCAGAAGCCCTTGCCGTCGCTCTCCTCCGTCCAGTGCACCGGGTCGGCGTGACGCAGCGCGTCGAACTGCGCCCATCCCTCGTTGTCGCGGAAGCGGTCGATGTTGGACAAGTCGACGTCGGCGACGTCGAACGCGGCGTCGGCCTCGGGAGCTGCGCCCTGGTCGATGATGGTCATGTCGTCTCTCCTCGTTCAGCAGGAAAAGCGGGAAGGGTGCGCGAAGCGCCTGGTCGCGGGCGCGATCACAGGTGGTAGGTGTACTCGCGGAACTCCCAGTCGGTGATGAAGCTGTTGAAGCGCTCGATCTCGTTGCGCTTGTAGGCGAGGAACGTCGCGACGAACTGCTCGCCGAACACCTCACGCATCTCGGTGTCTGCCTCGAGCGCGTCGAGTGCGGCGCACAGCGACGACGGCAGCATCGGCGAACGTTCCGGGTCGTAGCCGTAGCCGACGAGCGGCTCGCCGGGGTCGATCTCGTCACGGATGCCGAGGTAGGCAGCGGCCAGCGTCGCCGCCGTCAGCAGGTACGGGTTGGCCGACGCGTCGCCGAGGCGCAGTTCGAGACGCGATGCGGAGCCGCGCTCCGGCGGGATGCGCACCATCGCGCTGCGGTTGTCGAGACCCCAGTCGATGAGCCACGGCGCGAGCGTGTCGGGCCCGAACCGCTTGTACGAGTTGATCGTCGGGTTCGCGAGCGCCGTCAGCGCCGGCGCATGCTTGAGGATGCCGCCGATCGCGTGGTGCGCGACCTTCGACAGGCCGTGCTCGCCGTTCGGGTCGTCGAACAGGTGGTTGCCGTCGGCGTCCTGCGTCGAGAAGTGCAGGTGGAAACCGGAACCACCCTCGTCGTTGAACGGCTTCGCCATGAACGTCGCGAGCTTGCCGCGCGCCCGCGCCATCTCCTTGACGGCGGCCTTGAAGCGGAACGCGCGGTCGGAGGCGTCCATCGCGTCGGAGTGCCACAGGTTGATCTCGAACTGGCCGCTCGAGAACTCGTGGTTCGCGGCGACGACCTCGATGTCGTACTCGCCGAGTTGACGCAGCGTCTGCAGCAGCACGTTCTCCGGGTCACCACGCAGGCCGCTGACGTAGACGTTGCCGCTCATCTCGCCGTAGCGCGACCAGCCGGAATCGGAGTTCTCGTCCTCCTGCAGCACGTAGAACTCGAGCTCGGGCCCGCAGATCGGCGTGCCGGCGATCGAGGAGAACTTCTCGATGACGTTCTTCAGCACGTAGCGCGGGCTCTCGGCTGACGGCGAGCCGTCGGGGTTGAAGACGTCGGCGATGACGTGTGCGACGCCCGGCTCCCACGGCACGCGCGTCAGCGTCTCGATGTCGGGGCGCGCGACGATGTCCGGCAGGCCGGCGGCGAGCCCACCCTCGATGTCGACGACGTCGCCCATCGGCGTCGTGCCGTAGACGCTGCGGCAGAACGCGACCCCGTGACCCGTCGTCCGCTCGAAGCGGTTCACGAGCAGGTCCTTGCTGCGGTCGGTGCCGATGATGTCGGAGTAGCCGAGGCGGATGACGTCGATGCCCTCCGACCGGCACTTCGCCATGGCCTCGGCCACGGCCCCCGGCTCGCTCGACTTGCTCCCTGAGTTCGTCATGCCTCGTCGCCTCTCACGCCGTTGTGAGCGAACCTCGACGGTTGCCGGGTCGGGGTGCGCACGTTTCGTTCGGGTCCGAACATACCGTGTGACTCACGCCACACAAACCCTCATGATCGGGTAGCCTAGCGTGTGTCGTACGGATACGAACGATTTACGGCGAAGGAACTTCGACGCCCTCGCCGCGCGCACACGCGCCGACACCGAAAGGGCTCTGCCATGAGCGAATCCCCCGAACTCAAGGGTTTCTTCTACCCGCGCACCGTCGGCGGCACGTCGGGCATCATCCCGTCACCGCCGTGGTACTACTCGGGCGACCTGCTCACCGTCGAGTACCGCACGAACCCCGAGCGCGTACGCGAACTGCTGCCCGAACCGCTGAAGCTCGCCGACGAGGACCCGGGCGCCGTCGCGCTCATCTGGGCCGACTGGCAGTCGTGCAGCTCGTCGCGCGAGGAGCTGCTCGACCCGGTGCGCGCGCAGTACAAGGAGGCGTTCGTCGTCGTGCGCTGCTCCTACGAGGGCCGCACGTTCAGCCGCTGCGTCTACATCTGGGTCGACAAGGACTTCGCCATCGGCCGCGGCCTGCACCAGGGCTACCCGAAGAAGCTCGGCTCGATGTGGCAGACGCGCCCGCACCCCTTCAGCCAGGGCGCGCCGCAGATCGCGGAGGGCGGAATGTTCGGCGCGACGCTCGCGGCGGGCGACCGTCGCCTCGCCGAGGCGGTGCTGACGCTGCGCGAACCGTCCGAGACGAACGGCTTCGTCAACGGCCACCCGATGGCCCACCACCGCATCTACCCCGACATCGCCCGCGGCTCCACGGGTGACGCCTACAGCGAGCTCATCTCATCCGGCGCGGCCGAGTTCGAGGGCGGGCAGGCGTGGCGTGGTGACGTCGATCTGCGCCTGTTCGAATCGCCCACGGAGGAACTCGCCGCCCTGGAGGTCGACGAGATCATCGGCGGCTACTACCGGCAGATCGGCGTCGTCTGGAACGGCGGCGAGACGCTTGAACGTCTCGTGTGAGCCAGGCGGACGCGAAGGGCGGCAGCCTGCGTCGCAGATGAGTTCGTGGACACACGGCACGCAGCGTCACGCCGCCGACCCACCCCACCCCGGACGGGTGTAGTGTGAGGTGGGTCACTACGAGAGGGGAAGGGATGCGGCACAAATCCCGTCCACGGGGTTGCGCCTGCGGGTGCGGCCCCGGCTGCGTCCACGCTCGGCTCGCCGACGCGATCCCCCTCGTCAGTTCGCTGTTGAGCGCGACGGCACGCGACGAGGGTCTCGTCATCGCCATCGCGGACCGCGAGGCACGCCTGCACTACGTCGACGGAGACTCCCGCGCCCGCAGCCGCGCCGAGAGCATCGGCTTCACCGCGGGGGCGAACTGGTCGGAGGCGCAGGTCGGCACGAACGCGCCGGGCCGAGCTGTGGCCCGCGGCGAGGCGGTCTCGATCCATCGCGAGGAGCACACGCGCCCGGACGTCCACCCGTTCAGCTGCTCCGCGGCGCCGCTCGTCGACCCCGTCACCGGCGAGGTGCTCGGCGCTCTCGACGTGACGGGAGGTGACGCTGCGGCAGACCGGCGCACCCTCGCACTCGTGCAGGCCACCGCGGCCGCGGCCGCTCGTGAACTTCGCCTCGCCGGGGTGCCGGTCGCCCCTCCACCGCACACGAGCGCGCGGCTGCGTCTCGTCCACCACGGCCGCCCCTGCATCGAAACGGGTACGGCCACCCACGCACTCACCGACCGCCACGCCGAACTCCTCGCGACACTCGCGCTCGAACCCCAAGGCCTCAGCGCCGACGAGATCGGGGCCCTCGTCTACCCGGACGGCACGCCGCCCGCCACCATCCGCGGCGAGTTGCTGCGGCTTCGTCGACGGCTCGACACGATTCCCGGCGCGCCGAACCTCGAAAGCCGCCCCTACCGCCTCACGGGGCCACTGCTCATTGATGCCGTCCAGGTCACGGAGCATCTGCGTCGCGGCGAGCACGACGAAGCCCTCGAGCTGTATCGCGGAGCCTCGCTGACGCGCAGCGAGGCGGAGCCCGTCGTCGACCTGCTGCGTTCGACGTCCGGGTCGCTACGCGAAGCGATGCTCAGTGACGCCACTCCCGAGACCCTTCTGCGCTACCTCGACCTGCCCGAGGCCGCCGATGACGTCGAGTCGTGGCACATGGCACTCACCGTCCTGCCACCGCGCGCGCCACAGCGGGCCATCGTTCTCACGCATCTCGAACAGCTCGACACTCGTCTGCGCCAGGCGAACTGACGCGCGCAGAGCGCGTTGCACGGGCAGTGCAACGTTGATGCAACGCAGCCCTTCGTAACGTGACGCACATCACGCAACCCCGCGTCACATCCCGCGGGCTCAGGGAAAGGAAGCTGCGATGACGGTCTACGCCAACCCGGGAACCGAGGGCTCCAAGGTCGAGTTCAAGAAGCGCTACGAGCACTTCATCGGCGGCGAATGGGTCGCGCCGAAGAAGGGGCAGTACTTCGAGAACCCCACCCCGGTCACCGGCAAGACGTTCTGCGAGGTGGGCCGCGGCACCGCCGAGGACATCGAGGCCGCCCTCGACGCGGCATGGGCGGCGGCACCGACGTGGAACAAGACCTCGCCCGCGGAGCGGGCACTCATCCTCAACCGGATCGCCGACCGGATGGAGGAGAACCTCGAGAAGATCGCCGTCGCGGAGACGTGGGACAACGGCAAGCCGGTGCGCGAGACGCTCAACGCCGACATCCCCCTCGCGATCGACCACTTCCGCTACTTCGCCGGCGCCATCCGCGCGCAGGAAGGCAGCCTCTCGCAGATCGACGAGGACACCGTCGCTTACCACTTCCACGAGCCGCTCGGCGTCGTCGGGCAGATCATTCCGTGGAACTTCCCCATCCTCATGGCCGTGTGGAAGCTCGCGCCGGCGCTCGCGGCCGGCAACTGCGTCGTCCTCAAGCCCGCCGAGCAGACGCCCGCGTCGATCATGGTGCTCATCGAACTGATCGAGGACCTCATCCCCGCCGGTGTCGTCAACGTCGTCAACGGGTTCGGCGTCGAGGCCGGAGCGCCGCTCGCGTCGAACAAGCGCATCCGCAAGATCGCGTTCACGGGTGAGACGACGACCGGTCGCCTCATCATGCAGTACGCCTCGGAGAACCTCATCCCGGTGACCCTCGAACTCGGCGGCAAGAGCCCCAACATCTTCTTCGAGGACATCGCGCAGGCGGACGACGCGTTCTACGACAAGGCGCAGGAGGGCTTCACCCTCTTCGCCCTCAACCAGGGCGAGGTGTGCACCTGCCCGTCGCGCGCGCTCGTCCAGGAGTCGATCTACGAGCAGTTCATGGCCGACGTCGTCGAACGCACGAAGAAGATCAAGGCCGGCAACCCGCTCGATGACTCGACGATGATCGGCGCGCAGGCCTCGAACGACCAGTTGCAGAAGATCCTTTCCTACCTCGACATCGGCAAGAAGGAGGGCGCGAAGGTGCTCACCGGTGGTCGGCAGGCCGAGTTGGACGGCGATCTGGGTGGCGGTTTCTACGTCGAGCCGACCATCTTCGAGGGCACGAACAACATGCGGATCTTCCAGGAGGAGATCTTCGGGCCGGTCGTGTCCGTGGCGAAGTTCGGTACGTACGACGAGGCGCTGAAGATCGCGAACGACACCCTCTACGGCCTCGGCGCCGGTGTGTGGTCCCGCAACGGCAACACCGCCTACCGCGCGGGCCGCGACATCCAGGCGGGCCGCGTGTGGGTGAACAACTACCACAACTACCCGGCACACGCCGCGTTCGGCGGCTACAAGAGCTCCGGCATCGGGCGGGAGAACCACCTCATGATGCTCGACCACTACCAGCAGACGAAGAACCTCCTCGTCTCCTACTCGGAGAACAAGCTCGGCTTCTTCTGAGCCGACCCGCATCACGGATCAGATCGCAACCACACGAAGGGAAGAGTCATGAGCACCATGCAAGCTGCAGTCGTGGACGTCTTCGGCGAAGACCTGAACGTCAAGGATGTGGAACTGCCGGAACCCGGGCCGGGTCAAGCGCTCGTCAAGCTGATCGCATCGGGTGTGTGCCACACCGACCTGCACGCCAAGGACGGTGACTGGCCGGTCAAGCCCGAACCGCCGTTCATCCCCGGCCACGAGGGAGTCGGCGTCGTCGAGAAACTCGGCGAGGGCGTCACCGAACTCGCCGTCGGCGACATGGTGGGCAACGCCTGGCTCGCCTCCGCGTGCGGCACGTGTGAACACTGCCGCAACGGCTGGGAGACGCTGTGCGAGGAGCAGACCAACGGCGGGTACAGCGTCAACGGCTCGTTCGGGCAGTACATGCTCGTCGACGCCACGTTCGCCGCTCGCATCCCCGAGGGCGCGGACCCCCACGAGATCGCTCCCGTGCTGTGCGCCGGCGTCACCGTGTACAAAGGTCTGAAGGTGACGGAGGTGCGCCCCGGGCAGTGGGTCGTCATCTCCGGCATCGGCGGGCTGGGGCACATCGCCGTCCAGTACGCCAAGGCCATGGGCATGCGGATCGTCGCCGTGGACGTCGCCGACGACAAGTTGGAGCTCGCGAAGAAGCACGGCGCGGAGGTCACGGTGAACGCCGCGGTCGAGGACCCGACGCAGGCCGTCCTCGACGCCACAGGCGGTGGCGCCCACGGCGTCCTCGTCACGGCGGTGCACCCCAAGGCGTTCGGCCAGGCCATCGGCATGGCGCGTCGCGGGGGAACCATCGTGTTCAACGGTCTTCCTCCGGGTGATTTCCCGGCGCCGATCTTCGACGTCGTCCTCAAGGGCCTGACGATCCGCGGATCGATCGTCGGCACCCGGCAGGACATGGTCGAGGCTCTCGACTTCTACGCCCGAGGCCTCATCCACCCGACGTTCAGCAAGCGGAACCTCGACGACATCAACGCGGTGTTCGACGAGATGCACCACGGCAAGATCGACGGGCGCGTCGTCATCGACTACACGACGGAGCGCGAGGACAAGTGATGAACCTCGAGTCACGAGCCGGTGTGGCCGGAGAGACCGTCAGCCGGGTCGCCCTGACGCCGGACGCCGTCGCTCTGCTGCACCAGCTCGTGGCCGAGCACGGTCGTCTCATGTTCCACCAGTCCGGCGGGTGCTGTGACGGGTCGACCCCGATGTGTTACCCGGCAGGGCAGTTCCGCACGGGTCAGGCCGACGTCCTGCTCGGCACGTTCACGCTCCCGGACGTGGCAGGCGACGATGCCGAGTTGGAGTTCTGGATGAGCCGGGAACAGTTCGAGACGTGGAAGCACACTCACCTCACCGTCGACGCCATCGACGGACGGGGCGGCGGCTTCTCCCTCGAGGCGCCCGAGGGCAAACGCTTCCTCATTCGCTCCGATCTGATGTGAGAGAACCTCGCGCGGCCGGGGGCACGGTGGACGTCATCCACGTCTGTTCGGATCCGAAAGATAATGTGGGCTGATGCCGAGTCATCACACGCTGCTCGAGACCGAGACCCTGGCCTCGAGCAAGCTGGCCGACGCGAAGATCGATGTTGCCGCCATGCACGCCGTCAGCAGCATCCACCGCGCGGCGAACGCATCGCGCAACCACATGACGAACACCGTCCTGCGTCCGCACGAGCTGTCGTGGACGGGTTTCGTCGTGCTGTGGAGCGTGTGGATCTACGGCGAACCCGAGACGCGCGAGGTCGCCGAGAGCGCCGGCATCAGCAAGGCGACGCTGTCGGGCGTCGTCAAGACCCTCTCAGCCCGGGGATGGCTCAAGCGCACCCAGTCGTCGAGTGACAAGCGGTTCGCGCACCTGTCACTGACGCCCGCCGGGATGACGCTCATGGAGGAGCTGTTCCCCCAGTTCAACTCCGGCGAACAGCAACTCGTCGCCGACCTGACGCCCGACGAACTCACCGTCCTGACGAAGGCACTCCGCAAGGTCGTGACGACGGCCGAAGGCCTCGGCGCCCACACGTCCGTCTGACGTCCACCCGAGGCCCGCCCGGCGCAGCGTGGCCGATGATGTGACGCCTACCAGTCAACCCGCCCGATCGAGGAGAACCATGCCGTTGCGCCCCGTCACCACGTGGACGCTCGAGATGCCCGAGCGCCCGCACACCACGCCGCGTGGCCACTGCGTCAGCACCCCGACGGCCGACGCCCCCGACGTCGCATCCGGCCCGCATGACGACATGGCGAGCCGTCCTGAGGACGTTCGGATCGACCTGGTGCCGAACCCGAGCCCCGAGTTTGCCCGCTACCTCTACGCCGTCGTCGGCGGGCCGTGGACGTGGACCGACCGCCTCGGCTGGACGCGCGAGCAGTGGCTCGCCGACCTCGGCGTCACCGGCACCGAGACCTACGTCGCGTACGTCGGCGGCGAACCGGCGGGCTACGTGCAGATCCAGCCGACACCGGTCGGCGCGGCGGAGGCGCGTGGTCGAGCGAGCGTCGAGATTCGCTACTTCGGACTCGTCGAGACCGCCATCGGACGGGGCCTCGGCCGCACGCTGCTGGCCCATGGCATCGACGCAGCCTGGACGCTCGCCGAGCGTCATAAGGCGCCGGCGACGCAACGCGTCTGGGTTCACACGTGCAGCCTCGACGGCCCGGCGGCGCTGCGAAACTACGAGCGACGCGGCTTCGTCGTCATCGACGAGACGACGGAACTCATGGACTACCCCGCACAGCCCCTCGGCGCCTGGCGTTCCGCCGGCGGGCCCGCGTGAGCAGGGCCCGGCCGGCATGCCCCCTCTGAAGTACGCCCGAGGCGAGTGAGTGGCTCCGCACTCAGACTCTGCGCAAATGCACCCGGGTGCACTTGTGCCTAGGTGAACTGCCCCCCGGGCCGAGGTGAACGCGAGACGCCGACGGCCCCGTCGGCGCCTGGCTCTTGGCTCGCGTCCCCGGAAACACAGCGTGAAGAACCGGGGTCAGTGTGCGTGGGCTCAGGCGTGACGAGCGCGCTCGACGAGATCGCTGAGCAGCCGCAGTTGTTGCACGTCGGCGTCGAAAGTGCGTCGCGCTCAGGCGTGACGGGCGCGTTCGACGAGGTCGCTGAACAATCGCAGTTGCTGCGCATCGGTGTCGAAGGTGTCCTCCGGGTGCCATTGCACCGCGACGATGCTGGCCCCCGCGCCCACAAGGCCTGACTCGCGCTCGCTCGCCGAGGTGCTTGCCGCCACAGCGTCGGTCGTCGGGTCGAGTTCGACGGCTTCCGTCGTCCCGTCATCGGCACGCGCGACGACCCGCCAGCCGGGCGCGACGTCCCGTAGGCACTGGTGGTGGTAGCAGCTGGCCTTGACGCTCGACCCGCCGAGCACCTGCGCGAGGCGAGACGACGGGTCGAGCTCGACGTCCTCGACGCGATGACGGTGCGCCGACACGCCGAGCTCGTCGTCCATGTCGAAGTGCAACGTGCCCCCCAAGGCCACGTTGAGCAACTGCATGCCACGACAGATCGCGAGCACCGGCACGGCCCGTCCGACGATGACGCGCGCGAGTGCGAAGTCGAACGCGTCCTGTTCGACGTCGACGTCGTAGTGGGTGTCGTGCATCGCTTCGCCTGTCCAGACGGGCGAGATGTCGCCACCACCGGGCAGGAGGATGCCATCGGCGAAGGCCACGCGTTCGGCGACCTGGTCGACGAACGCGTCTGGAATACCGGCGAATCCACGCGTTGGGTCGACGAGTGCGTCGGGAGCCCCGCGCTCGGTGCCGTCATCGCCCCCAGCGGTCATCGGCTCGGCGATCGGGGCAACGGGGTGGATGACGACCGGCTCGCCCCCCGCCGCCCAGACGGCGTCCATGAGCGCGCGCGCCATGACATCTGCGCCGTAGCGCAGAGCTGACGCGGACGCGGAGAACCGCGCCGGCATCGCGATGATGGGTCGACTCACGCCGTCACCCGCCTAGTCGTCATCGTCATCGTCATCACCTCAAAGTTCTCCCACGTGGTGCGTTTCGACACCACGTGGGGAGATTTCGCCACGAACAACTCCTACATCGTGCGTATCAACACCGAGTGGGACATCATTCCGCGCCGCCCCCGCCGGTCGTGTCGCACCGAGCGGTGCGGCTGAGCCTGCGAAGCCACACCGCCGGAAGACGCGCCGGAAGGCGCGGGCATCACGGCTGCGGAGGCATCGGCTTTCGGATACCGCGGAACTCCCAGTCGCCACCCTGGGCGGCGGAGAGGACTTCCTCCGACTCGGTGACCTGCGCGCCGACGTCGGTGCGGATGGGCGTCGGGCCCGTCACGATGTGGTTGCGCAGCGTGCCGAGGCCTTCGACCTCGACCTCGACGACGTCACCGGGGTACACCGTCCGCGAGATGGCGGGCGTGCCGGACAGCAGCAGGTCGCCGGGCTGCAGCGTGATGGTGCGGGCGATGTCGGCGACGAGGTAGTGCATGTTCCACTCCATCTCGTCGGTCGTGCCGTCCTGCTTCACCTCACCGTTGACGAGGGTGCGGATGCGCTTGCCGCGGAAATCCCAGCCCTCGATGACGCCGGGGCCGACGGGGCAGAGCGTGTCGGCACCCTTGACGCGCAGCATCGAACCGGAGTCGGTGTCGCGGAAGTCGTGCAGGCCGTAGTCGTTGGCGACGGTGTAGCCGCGGATGTAGTCGCCGGCCTCGTCGGGCGAGATGTTGCGGCACGTCTTGCCGATGACGATGGCGATCTCGCCCTCGTAGTTGAGCCACTTGCAACCCTCGGGGCGCACGACGGCACCCTCGTGCGTGTTGAGCGCGGAGACGGGCTTGTGGAAGTACGTCGGCGCCTTCGGCAGCGTCGTCATCATCTCGTCGACGCGGCTGCGGTAGTTGAGGTGCACGCAGACAATCTTGCTCGGCGTCACGGGCGGCAGGTGCGTCGCGTCGGCGATGGCGACGCGACGACCGTCGCCGGCGACGAGGTCGTCACCGTCGACGACGACGTCGACGGGGTTGCCGTCCAGCAGGATGCGGCGGGTTTCGCGCAGGGTCATCGGGTTCTCCTCGTGGGGTGGATCGGGATCAAGGTCAAGGTCGGCGGACAGCCGACGCCCTCAGCCCGCGGCCGGGACGTCGGGAATGTGTTGCGGGCCCGCCTCAGCAGCCGCCGAGGCAGCCTTCTGACGCAAGACGTCGTCGTCGATGACGGTGCGGTGCGGCGCGGGGAAGCCACCGTCGGGCTGGTCGAACCACAGGTGCACCTGGCCAGTACCGACGGAGTTCTCGTACTCGCCGTACTGACGCGACGGGGCGGTGCAGTCGCCTTCGCCGAGGGCACCGATCATCATGAGGTAGTGCCCGAATCGTGCTTCGGGCTTGTACCGGTAGAACTCGTCCATCGTGTCGAGGACGCGCGCGTGATCGCCGTTCGCGAACCATTCCATGCGCTGCAGGTCGGCCTGGCACGCCTCCTGCGAGAAGATGTGCTCGCTGCTGGCGGCCTCGTGGTCGCGCAGCTTGCGCAGCGGCCAGAACGTGTGGCTGAGCGCGCCGGAGGCGATGAGCAGCACCTTGCGGTCGCTCTCGCGGATGGCGTCACCGAGCGCGCGGCCGAGGCGCAGGTTGTCCTCCGTGTCGGCTGTTTGGCACACGCCGATGGAGATCCACTTCTTGTCGTCGAGGCCCTTGCCGAGGTACTCCCACATGTTCGTCGTCGCGTAGAAGATCGGCAGCGAGTGGTCGTCGATCGCGGTGATCCACGTGCCGTGCTCGTCGGCCTTGCTCGCGATGAGGTGCGCGAGCTCCGGGTCGCCGGGGAAGTCGTAGTGACGGCGCGTCATGCCGCGCGGCAACTCCTCCGACGTGAACAGCCCCGAGCGGCGATCCTGCGCCGTGACGACGAACTCGACGGTCGTCGCCCAGTGGCTGTCGAGTACGACGACGGTGTCGTAGTCGAGCACGTCGAACACCTCGCGCCGCAACTGCTGGAGCCCGGCGACGAGCGTCGTGTCCTCGCCGTTGTTGAGGCTGCGCCGCACGTCCTCGGGCAGCATGATCGTCGGCACGTGCGCCAGCAGACCGGCGCCTACCACTTCACCCATGTCCGTCTCCTTCGTTCATCGTCGTTTCTCGTCATTGACCTGCCCCAAGGCCCGCCATCCTTTGCGTGCACGTGCACCCAGGTGCCCCGCACGCAAAAGATGTGCGGCGGGCACCTGCGAGCAGTGCCGCACAATTTCTCGGCCATTCAGTTGTTCAGCGACTCGATCGTTCAGTTGCTCGGCGCGAAGACGGAGTTCTTCACGTCGCAGTAGAAGTCGAAGCTCCAGATGCCGCCCTCGCGGCCGATACCGGACTGGCCGCTGCCACCGAACGGCGCGCCGAGGTCGCGGACGAAGAAGCAGTTGACCCAGACGGTGCCCGCGCGCAGTTGCGCCGAAACGCTTTCTGCCCGCTCGGGGTCCGACGTCACGAGCGTCGCGGCGAGCCCGAAGCGCGTGTCGTTCGCCATCGCGACGCCGGCCTCGTCGCCGTCGAACGTCTCGATCGTGAGGACGGGGCCGAAGACCTCCTCGGTGAGGATCTCCGAGCCTGCGGGGCAGTCGGCGAGGATCGTCGGCGAGTAGAACAAGCCGCCCAGCTCGTCGTTCGGCCCCCCGCCCATGAGGACGCGCGCACCGTCCGCCTTGGCGCGCTGGACGAAACCGTCGACGGTCTCGAAGTGCTTGCGCGTGATGAGTGCGGAGACGTCGCTCGTCAGGTCGCGCGGGTCACCCTGCTTGAGCGTGCGAGCCTTGTCGAGCACACGCTGCGTGAACTCCTCGGCGATCTTGGCGTCGACGAGCAGACGCGCGCCCTTGAGACAGACCTGCCCGGCGTTGTCGAACTGCTCGACGGCGATGTCGACGGCCAGATCCATGTCGGCGTCGTCGAGCACGAGCAGCGGCGACTTGCCGCCCAGCTCGAACGACAACGGGACGATGTTCGGCGCGGCCGCAGCAGCTATGACGCCGGCCGTCGGGACGGAGCCGGTTAAGCACAGCCGGTTGATGCCGGGGTGACGCGTCAGCGGGGCGCCCGCGTCGACGCCGGTGCCCTGCACGACGTTGAACACACCGTCGGGCAGGCCAGCGTCACGCATGATGTCGGCGAGCAGCGACGCCGTCAGCGGCGCCCACTCCGGCGGCTTGACGACGACGGTGTTGCCCGCCGCGAGCGCCGGGCCGATGCGCCAGGTCGCGAGCATGAGCGGCGCGTTCCACGGCGTGATGATGGCGACGACGCCGGCCGGGTCGTACGTGATGCGTTCGCGATGGCCGCGCCCGGGCACCGTCATGTCCGGGTGGGCGAGGTCGTTCTCGAGGTAGTCGGCGAAGAAGCGGAAGTTCATCGCGACGCGCGGCATGACGCCGCGAAGGTGGCTACGCAGCAGCGCGCCGTTGTCGCGCGTCTCGACGTGCGCGAGCTCCTCGACGCGCGCCTCGACGCCGTCGGCGACGTTGCGCAGCAGCGCCGCGCGCTCCGCGACCGGCATGCCGGCCCATGCCGGAAAGGCCTTGCGCGCAGCAGCGACGGCAGCGTCGACCTCGGCCTCGGCGCCTGCGCTGATCTCGCCGATGACGCTCTCGTCGATCGGGGAGACGTCGGTGAACGTCGCACCGTCAGCGCTGGCGACGCGCTCGCCACCGATCCAGTGACGCGTATCGACCTCGACCCCCTCGACGGTGATCTTCTCGGGCTGCGGCGCGGTGACCATGACGCTCCTCGCAAGGTTGGCTGGTGCGGTGATGCGCATCACACTACCAATCGTTCGGGCCCAAACGGACATCGTGCGGCGAGATGAAATCGTCATCTGATCCTCGTGTGTCTCAGATCACATCATGGGTTACCGTGACCCCCGAGGCGAGATCGTTCGCCCCCGAACGAAAGGCCCGGCATGGCAACTCCCACGTCGTCTCCCGACATGAGTCCGCGCGCGGATTCCGACATCCCACACACCGAGCATCGCCTGCGTTCCGGACGCCTCGGGGTCATCGCGATCGCGTTCATCGTCGTCTCCGCCGCCGCGCCCCTGACGGCGATGGCCGGCGGCGCGCCCGTCGCGATGCTCGTCGGCAACGGGCGAGGCATTCCGTTCGCGTACCTCATCGTCAGCGCCATGCTGCTGCTGTTCGCCGTCGGCTACACCGCGATGGCACGTCACCACACGAGCACGGGCGCGTTCTACGCGTACGTGGCGCGCGGCCTCGGCCAGCATGCCGGCGGCGCTGCGGCGTGGATCGCGCTGCTCGGTTACAACGCCATGCAGATCGGCCTCTACGGCCTCTTCGGCTCGGCCACCGCCAGCTTCTGCGCGGACAACCTCGGCTTCGACCCGCCGTGGTGGGCGTGCGCGTTCGTCGCGTGGGCCGTCATCGCGCTGCTCGGCTACCGCCAGGTCGATCTGTCCGTCAAGGTGCTCGGCGTCCTCGTCGCCGCGGAATTCCTCATCGTCCTCCTGCTCGACGGCGCCATCATCGGCAAGGGTGGGGAGGGCGGCCACGGCGGTGTCGCATCGCACCTGGCCTGGGATTCGTTCAGCTTCGACGCCCTGACAAGCGGTTCGCTCGCCATCGCACTGCTGTTCAACTCGGCGAGCTACATCGGGTTCGAGTCGACGACGATCTACTCGGAGGAGGCGAAGGATCCGCGTCGCACCGTGCCGCGCGCGACGTACCTCGCCGTCGCCGTCATCGGTGTCTTCTACTCGATCACGACGTTCCTCATGGTGAGCGCGCAGGGCGGTTCGACGCTCGTCGAGCACCTCGGCGGCCTCAAGCCGGACCCGACGGTCTTCCTCTTCGAACTGGGCGACACCTACCTCGGTTCGAGCGCGACGAAGGTGATGTCGCTGCTGTTCGCGACATCCGTCTTCGCGGCGCTGCTCGCGTTCCACAACGCCGTCGCGCGCTACCTGTTCGCCCTCGGACGCGAGGGGCTCGTGCCCGCCCGCCTCGGCCACACGCACACGGTGCACCTGTCGCCGCACATGGGCTCGATCAGCCAGACGGTGCTCGCCGCCGTCGTCCTGACGATCTTCGTCGTCACCGACAAGGATCCCGTGCTCGCCCTGTTCACCTGGCTGACGCAGCTCGGCACGCTCGCCATCCTGTTCCTCATGGCGTTCGCGTCGCTCGCCGTGGTCGTGTTCTTCGCGAAGTACCGGGGCGCACGAGGCAAGGCCGCAGCCGACGACGCGGTGACGGGTGACGTCGCCACCGCCGGCACCGGCCTCGGCGGGCTCTGGCGCACCCTCGTCGCGCCCGCGCTCTCGGCCGTGTTCATGGGCGGCGTCGCTGCGTATGCCGCATCGCAGTTCGGCAACCTCATCGGAGACCCGAACAGCGCCCTCGCGTGGCAGCTGCCCGCGCTCATCGGCGTCGCCGTCGTCATCGGTGTCATCTCGTCGTTCGTCCTCAAGGCCCGCGCGCCGCAGCAGTGGGCGCTCATGGGCATGGACCGCGTCAAGACGACCGACGGCGCAACAGAGATCGACGGGACGTCGGCGGCACCGACGCCCTGAACGACCCGCGACGCAGCGCGCCCACCTCGTCACTCGATGGGGTGGGCGCGCTGCGTTCTGAGGCGCCCGGTTCGAGCGCGACGGACGTCAGTTCAGCTGCCAGATGACGGCTTCGTCCGCCTCGGCTGCCTTGGCGTAGAACTCGCGCAGCTCGGCGTCGTAGGGCATGACGTACACGTCGAGCACGTCGTCCTCGTCCCAGATATCCGGGTAGATCTCGTCGCGCGTGAACTTCTTCGCGTCGTAGCCCTTGCGCAGGATGCTCGGCGTGATGCGGCCCATCGCGGCGGCGATCGCCGTCACACGCGCGGGCGTCACGTGGCCGACGACGACATCCTCGGAGTCAGGCACCCGCCCCTCCGAGATCGGGCTCGGAGCGTGCGCCTGCTTGTAGAGGCGCTCGAGCGCATGCCAGGCCTTGTCGACATCGAGCATGCGCTCGTCGTCGAACTTCTCGAGCGTCTCGAGCGCCTGCAGGGGCGCGTCACCCGTCGACGTGAGGTCAGTGACGAGTCGCTGCGCCTCGGTATCGTCCATGCGGTAGGCCGTCCAGATCATTCCCATGGGCCCGACGGTACTGCCCACGCCCCCCGCGTGTCAGCGCCGCCGTCAGCCGCGGCTGGCAGACTGGGGGCGAACACGGCACGCCCGGGCGCCCCGGGCCCTTCGAAAGGCTGACGATGTCGCACGAGATCACCTGGAAGTCCGTCCACGACGAGCGCGAGTCGCTGCTCGAGGATCTCGCGGGGCTGAGTGACGCACAGTGGCGAGCCCCGTCGCTGTGCGAGGACTGGAGCGTGCAGCAGGTTGTCGCGCACCTCGCGTCGTCGGCGCGCACGTCGAAGGCGAGCGCCGCGAAGCAGATGCTGACGCACAAGGGCAACGTCCAGGCCGTCATCGACGCCGGCGTTGCGCGTTTCTCTGGTGGCACACCCGCCGAGACGCTCGAGGCCTTCCGCGAGTCGATGCACGAGCGCGTGGCGCCGTTCTCCGCGGAGGCCGCGCTCGGCGAGGTCGTCGTGCACGCCGAGGACATCCGCCGCGCGCTCGACATCGAACACACCTACCCCGCCGAGACGCTGCGTCAGCTCGCCGACCACTACAAGGACGCGGGCCTCGGCATGGGCGCGGGCGACCGCATCAAGGGTCTGCACCTCATGGCCACCGACCAGAAGTGGGAGACGGGCAAGGGCGACGTCGTCTCGGGGCCGATCATCGCGCTCATCATGACGATGCTCGGACGCACCGCCTACCTCGACGACCTGTCCGGCGACGGCGTCGAGACGTACCGCGCGCGCCTGACGCGCTGACGCTCCCCCGTGTTGCCCGGGATTCGAGGCGCGGGTGCCTCGGTTCCCGGGCAACATCGGGCGGTGGACCCATGACACATCTCATGGGTGATTCGTGACGGTCGGCCGCGTGAGGCGACGAACGGCGCGCCGAGACTGGAGTCATGAACGCCTCATCGAACTCCACGGCTCAGAAGTTGCTCGCGATCTCCGGCTCGTTGGCGCTCATCGTGTTTCTCGTGCTCGGCTTCGCCTTCCACGCGTGGCCGATCGCGTGGGTGGCCTTCCTCGTACCGGGGATGATCCGGACGTGGATGGCAGTCGAGGCCCCGGAGAAACAGCACGGTTACGGCATCGGCGCGGACGATGAATCCAAGCCGTACCCCTACTCCGACGACCCTGGGGCTGCGCCGCCGGCGCCGCGTCAGTAGCGCGACGTCGTCGGCGTGCCGGCCTGCGGCATGAGTGGGCGCGCCGCGCTCTCGGGGACGATCTGCTTGCCCAGCGGGAACAGTGCGAGCGGGATCATCTTGAGGTTCGCCCAGGCGAGGGGCAGACCGATGATCGTGACGGCGAGGGCGATGGCTGTGCCGATGTGCGCGATGGCGATCCAGATGCCCGCGAGCACGAACCAGATGATGTTGCCGATCATCGACCCGACGCCCGCTGTCGGCTTGTCGACGTACGTGCGCCCGAACGGCCACACGGCGAAGTTGGCGATGCGGAACGACGCGACGCCGAACGGGATCGTCACGATGAGAATGCACATGATGAGCCCGGCGAGCATGTAGCTCAACCACAACCACACCCCGGCGAACACGAACCAGATGATGTTGAGCAACGTCTTCATTGTTCTCCCCGTGTCGTCGAACCCGGGTGGTGTCGATACGACCTCCACAGCCTATCCAGATGACCTGAATCGCTCCTGGGTCGCCTCACATGCCACCTCAGCAGGGTGCGCCAGACGTGTTCGAGGCAGGCCGTCGCCAGACGGCGGGTGTCGACGTCGTCACCGCGACGAGGCCCGCACGCTGCAGGATGGGGCGCGAGTACTCGGTGCAGTCGACCTGCAGCAGCGCCTTTCCGCGCGTCTTGGCCGCTCGGGCGCGCTGCGCCGCGAGCACACGATAGAGGCCTCGCCCGCGATGACGTTCGTCGCACGCGCCACCCCACAGGGCCGCGAAGTCGGTGTCGTCCACGAAATCGACCCGCCCCGAGCACACGATGTCGCCTGCCGAGTCGCGCACGAACCACATCTCGAAGCTTTCCGGATCGCGCCTCATGCGCTCGACGAGTTCGTCGCCCTGACGTCGGCTGCGCTCGGGGGAATCGCCGAAGACGCGCCCGGCGAGGCCTTCGGCGTCACGCATCGCCTGCTCGGTGGTGGCGCGTTCGAGCGTGTACCCGGCGGGCAGGCCCTCGTCGGCGGCGATGACGTCGTCGACCGACCCGACCATGACCGTCTCGGGCTCTTCCAGTTCGAATCCGCGCGCCTCGAGCCGCTGGAGCAGCCGCGGCAGGACGTCGTGGCCGCGCGTCTTCCATTCGAAGTGGTCGACGCGCTCGTCGGCCTCGAAATGGCTGACGACGGCGTCGATGAGTTCGTCGAGCCCGCCATCCATGACGAACGGGTCGTAGGTGACGAATCCGCGCCGCCGGCCCGGGAACGTCGCAGCGAACACCGGGCCGATCGGCGTCACCTCGTCGGCGTCGGCCACCTCCGCCCGACCGCGCAGCTGAGAGTCGTACAGGTCGCGAAACGCCTCAGGGTTCATGGGGTGAATCTCGCAGCCCGGCGCCCCACGCCACAACTGAATTTCTCGACCGACGCGTCGTGTAGATCGCTTTGAGCTGCTCGCGCCCCACCCGGTATCCGCCAGGTGGGGCGTGAGAAGCGTGACCAGCTCGTGTCGCACCGAGCGGATGGGGTGAGCTTGTGAACCCCTTCCGCCGGAAGAAACAGCGATCGCGCCTGGGAAGCCGGAAGACGCTCTGTGTAATTGTGGTGGCAGTTGATGCGTTCCTGTTCGATGACGGGTTCGCCAGCCCATTCGCTGTACTGGCGGACGACGCGGTCCATCATTTCTTCGCGGTTGAGCAGGGCGAAGTGCTGTGCCCACTCGAGTTCGCGGATGCCGGAGTGCCGCAGCATCCCGAGGACACGAGCGCAGCGAGGCCCGCAGGGCTGCGTCGCGGCGCGACCGGGAGTAGGCGTCGAACTGGGGTGTGCCCTGGACGAGGTATGCGAGGTCGCGGTCGGGCAGGTCGATCCAGTTCGTCGCGCAGTAGTCGGTCGCCGTCTTGATGTGGTGCTGGGCGATCTTGTTGCCGACGCCGCGCGAACCGGAGTGCAGGAACAGCCAGACGCGGTCGTCCTCGTCGAGGGAGATCTCGATGAAGTGGTTGCCCGAGCCCAGCGAGCCGAGCTGTAGCGTCCAGTTCTTCGCGTACGTCGCGGGGTCGAACCCGGCGTCGGCGGCCATGGCGCTGAGTTCGTCGAGGCGCGTGCGCGTGTGGTCGCGGCTGATCGTGCGGTTCACTCCCCCGGCCGACAGCGGGATGGCGCGCTCGATCGCCTGACGTACGGGCGCACGGTCGACGGGCAGGTCGGTGGCGGTGTGCTGCGTGCGCACCGCGATCATGCCGCAGCCGATGTCGACGCCGACGGCGGCGGGTATGACGGAGTGCCGCAGCAACCCGAGGACATGAGCGCAGCGAGGCCCGCAGGGCTGCGTCGCGGCGCGACCTAAGACATCGCGCCGAGCGTCGGGATGACGGAGCCGACGGTGGCGCCGCGACCGAGGTGAGCGTCGGGCATGAGCGCGAGGTGCGGGAAGATGAATGGCATCGACGCCGTCGTCAGGGCCTGTTCGCGGGTCGATTCCTCGAGGATCGAGGCCCAGTTGTACAGCTTCGCGTTGATTCGCTCCATGGTGTTCTCCTTGCGTGTTCGCCTGCGCCGCATGGAGATACGGAGCAGACGTCAGGTCGTTCGGGCCGAGGGTTCGTCCGATGCCGGCGGCTTCGGGGGGCCCTGCGACGCAGATGCTTCGGGTGCGGTGAGGCGCGCGCTGCCTGCGTCGTCGACGTCCGCAGGCTTTGTTGCCGTCAAGGTGTAGGTCGCGGCGAGCCGCGCGGGATTCTCGGCGAGTTGCCACTCGTTCGGTTCGATCTCGACCATCTGGCCGGGCAGGGCGTTCCACGGGACGCTCTGGTGCTCGACCAGCCCGTCGAGTCGGAGCCCGGCCTTCAGCAGCGCCGTGACGACCTCGCCGAGCCCGTGATTCCATTCGTGCGTGACGTTCGCGGTGAACTCGTGGTCGGTCTCGACGTAGGTGCCGCCGTCGTCGAACACGAGTGGTTGCTCCTGCTCGAAGTAGGGGAACTCCACGGCAGGGGTGGTGAATTCGTCATCGCGCAGGGTGCGTTTCGCGGTGGCTGGGTGGTCGCCCATCGCCCAAAGCATCGGGTGGCCTTCGCGGATGAACAGTCGCCCGCCGGGCTTGAGCAGCGCCGCGACGACCTGGGCCCAGCGTTCGATGCTGGGCAGCCAACACAGCGCGCCGATGCCGGTGTAGACGAGGTCGAACTGCCTGCCGCCCAGGGCTTCCGGCGCCGAGTAGACGTCGGATTCGACGTACTCGATGTCGCCGTGTCCGGCTGCAGCGGCGATGCGCCGGGCCTCTTCCAACGACTTCGGCGACAGGTCGACACCCGTGACGCGCTGCGCGCCAAGCCGTTTCAGCGACAACGTGTCGGTGCCGATGTGGCACTGGAGGTGGACGACGTCGAGCCCGTCGAGCGATCCGAGCCCCGGCGCACGCTCCACGTCGAACCGGACGACACGGCTGATGGCGTCGGGGTGGTCGATGAAGTGCTGCACCGAATAGTCGGGGCTCGCGGCATGGGCGACGGCACGGTCATCCCAGTTGGCCTTGTTGACGTGCAGGTACTGCTCACTACCAGCCGTCGCCGTCGGCGACGTGGCTGCGGTCGAGAGCTGCGTGTCGTTCATGACGTCGAGTCTGCCGTGACCTGACGAACCACGCCACCGATTTCTTCGTCATGGTCAACCGCAGCGGGCCCACTTATGCAACGTCGCACCGTGATGATGTCGGCGCCGAGATGGGGCCGCTCGAGATGCTGTCGAGCTGGGGCGCACGCATCCTCGCGATCGACATCCCCCGCGTCAGCGAGCGCCTCGAGAAGATGGCGCGCGACGGTGCGGGCCACGTCAGCCTGCCGACGAAGGACGGCGAGACGGGCGCCGACATCACGCGCGACACCGCGGCCGTCGCTGCGTGGATCGACGAGCAGGCGGGTGACGACACCGTCGTCCTCGGCATGCACGCCTATGCCGATTCGGGCATGCACATCCGCCTGACGCTCGCCGCCGACCTCATCGCCACCTGGCTGCAGGAGCGCCGCCCGACGACGGTGCTCGCCTATCTCGCGACGCCGACCGACGCGTTCGTCGTACCCCAGGAGATCATCGACGCCGCCCGCTCGAGGTGGTCACGCCACGGCAGCAAGGGTTTCGCGAAGCGCGCGCTGCGCACCGCGTCACGCGGCCAACTGTTCACCGAGCCCTACCCGAAGGGCTCGCGCGTCACCGACTGCATCATCGCCCAGCAGGGCCCCAACTACGCCGTCGCGAAGCGCCTGCAGCGCTGGCGCGCCGTCGCCTCGGAGGCTGACGGGCGCCGCGTCTCGTTCAACGTCGCACCCGCGACGTTCACCCGGTCGGTGACGAAGAACACCGCCCTCAAGGCCGCCTACGCCGGCGCGCACCACTTCGGTGTCGAGGTCTTCGCCGCCGAGACGAGCCGCGCGCTCATGGCGGCGCTGCTCGTCCACGACGTCATGCGTGACGACCTCGCCCCCGGCGCCGCGCCTCAGCGCGCCCACGCCGAAGAACTCTTCAGCGACGGCGCCGCACACGGTGGCTTGTGGCGCACGGCCTGGGCACCCCGCTCGGCCCTCGGCGTCGCGGCCGCTCTCGGCGCCCCCAAGGCGCTGCGCCGCAAGGCATAGCGACACACGTCTCGCCCGCCCGTCATATCGCCTCCTCGCGACCGCCGTCCGAGGGGGCGATGCGCGTTACGCTCGAAAGAGGGGAACACACGATTGCTCGAGCACCCCACGCAACCTGCGTGGGGGTCCACGCGTCCTCATACCGAGACCATCGTTCACGGAGAGGGGAAGTCGATGTCTGCGCCAGCCTTCATGTGCCCACACGCGCACCGCGTCACGACCTCCGCAACCGACGCCATGTCCACCCGCGGCCATGCCGGGAAGCCCAGCACAGCTGCCGGCATCCTCGCGCGCCACACCGCGAGCGAATGGATCGGCACGCAGGGCGAACAGCTGCGCCTGCGCGTCGTCGTCGAACATGTCACCGCCGCGCGACGCACGTTCAACTACGTGCTGCGCGTCGAGGGCACGAACGATCTCCTCGAGTGGTCGACTCAGCGCCGTTACGGCATCACCGAGGGTGAACGACTCGCCCTGTCCGGCCTCGTCAAGGCCCACACCACCCGCGACGCCACGCGCGTCACGGTGCTCCGCGACTGCTTCAACCCCTTGAGGATGACGTGATCTCCCTCCCCGTGACCATTCCGCGCATCGTGCGCGGCCAAGACCGCAAAGACGCCGACCAGCGCTACTCCGGCGTCGCCGCCGGCCCCGCCGAACGAGGCTCCGGCACGACGACGTCCGTCTCGTTCCTCGCCGACGTGGGCACCACCGTCGACGTCATCGCCCGCGTCGCCGGCACCACCCCGCCACGTGACGGCGACACCGCCGACGTCGTGCGCCACTGCTTCCGAACCGTCGACGACGGCCTCGCCCTGTGCTGCCCGCTGCCCGCCACCGAGCACCTGCGCCTCGGCTCCGTCATCCGCGTGCGCGGCGACGTCACCGAGCAGCGCACCCAGGGCAGCAACCACGTCACCGAGATCCGAGCCGAGGAGCTCGACCTGCTCGGCTGACGCCGCCCTTCCACTGACGGGCCACGCGCGAACCTGACGGCCCGCCTCGTCCGCGCGGCTCGACCACGCTAGCCGGTGGGGCCACGCGCGAGAAATCTCGCACCCCCACCCGACCGTCCCGACACAGCACCCACCACACACCACGAACGCCGGTGGGTGCCACCCGAGATTCGGGTGGCACCCACCGGCGT
>NZ_AEIQ01000114.1:0-575 GCF_000152185.1 Dermacoccus sp. Ellin185
TCGATGCGGCGCAATGTCCATGGCGGGTTGCTGGCCCCATCACCACTGTGGGCACGCCGGTGCCGGTTAAGTGCACCGCCCCGCCGTCCGTGCCGCCGTTGCTGAACATATCTGCCTGCAACGGCACGCCAATTTCTGCCGCCACGGTTTCGACCCAGGCGGTAAGTTTTGGCGGCGCAATCAGCGACTTGTCGCTTAACACCAGCATCGGCCCGTTACCAATCTGGCGATGGTTAGCCGCGCCATAATCAAAGTTTTTCGCCCAGCAGGCGGTATCAAGCACAATGGCGACGTCCGGCGACACCGCGCGGGTGGCAGTTTGCCCGCCGCGTAATCCCACCTCTTCGCTGGAACTTGCCACCAGCCACACTTCCGCAGGTAGTTCGGCGTCGTGCAGTTCGCGCAGTAACGTCACCAGCAGATAGCAACCGAGGCGGTCATCAAAGGCTTTCCCCATCACTCGCTGGTGAGGGAGAACCTGAAAAGTGGTATCAAACGTGACGCGATCGCCGGGACGAATTCCCGCCTGCATCACTTCGTCATAGGAGCGCGCACCAATGTCCACGCGCATAGCG
>NZ_AEIQ01000113.1:0-3798 GCF_000152185.1 Dermacoccus sp. Ellin185
CACCGAACCCGGGGCGATTCAGACTGAATGGGTGATGACTACGTGTGATGTGTTCGACCAGTTCAAAGACCGCGCCGATACCGACGATCGCGAGTCGGTGCAGGTGTTGGTGGCCCCGTGGCGCGTGATCGGTGGCCGATCCGCGTTCGCCGGACGGGTGGCGACAGCGCGATGTTTCAATGACAACACCCTGCTCCGACAGGCGCTGTCGACACCGGGTGACGGTCGTGTCTTGGTTGTGGACGGGGCAGGTTCGGTCTCGCACGCGTTGATGGGGGACGCCCTGGGGGCTCTAGCGCTGCGTCATGGGTGGGCCGGCGTGATTGTGTACGGGGCGGTGCGTGACAGTGCCGCTTTAGCGGCGCTGGATCTGGGGGTGCTTGCGTTGGGGACCGTGCCGCGGCCCTCTCGCAAGGAAGGTGCCGGCGCTGCTGATGCCGTCCTGGACATCTGCGGGGCCAAGGTGTCGCCCGGGGACATCATCGTCGCTGACACCGATGGCGTGGTGGTCATTGCCGGTGCTACTGAAATGCTGCCCGGTCTTCTTCCGTGATTTTTGCACCGGAAACACGGGTCGACCTGGGCCCCCTGGTCCGGCCGGTCTACGTTCCATCATTCGTCTACGCGGCGGGGTCTTCGGCTCTACTGCCTGCCCAGGTGTTGTTGGCGCTACAGGTTGGATTTACATCGGCGGGGGTGGCTGCGCTGATGACGTGGATTGGCCTGTTCGCGATCGCGTCCTCGCTGATCGCGGGGCATTTCGTCGATTGGATCGGTGAGCGCATAGCCCTTGCCGTGGTGACGATCGGTGGAGCTATCGGCCTGGTGGCCGCTGCGGGGTGCTGCACTGCGGGATTGCCCGGTCGGCGCTGGGTATTAGTCGTGGCTCTCACGGTGTTTGATCTCGTAGACGCCGTGTGGTCCATCGCTCGGCAAGGCTTGGTCGCCGACCTAGCTCCCGCCACAATGCGGGGGCGGGCGATGAACCTCTATGGGGCGTGCCAGCGGTTGGGAAGAATTGTCGGTCCGCTGATCGCCGCGGCCGTTCTCACAGTCTCGGGAGCCGCAGCCGTTTTCCCCTGTGCTGCCCTTGTCGTCATCGCTGCCTTGGCTCTCCTGCTGGGCGCCAACTCGAAAACCGTACCGTCTGGCCGACACGGTGCGCTCACCACCGGAGCAACCACTGAGAAGAGCTCTAAAGCCTCTGGCGGCATGCGGGTAGGGGCCGCGCCATGGTGGATCCGACATCAGTTCCTCGTCCTCGGTGTCGGGGCGCTGATCCTGTCCGCCCTTCGCACGGTGAAAGAGACTCTCCTGCCGTTGTGGACCGTACAGGGAGCGCATCTTGATGGCACACAGGTCGCCCTCGTTCTAGCCCTGGCGTCAGGGGCGGAGCTGATCTTGTTCTGGCCGGCCGGGCTCGCGTCAGACCGATACGGGCGGGCCCCGGTCATCGTCACCGCGATGGCGTTCATGAGTGCTGGCATCTGCCTGGCTCCCTGGAGTGAGACCGTTGCCTGGCTACTGCCGTGCGTGACCCTCATCGGTTTGGGAGACGGCGCCGGGGCGGGAATCATCAAGACCCTCGGCGCCGACCTGGCACCTGAAACTGGGCGAGCCGCCTTTCTCGGCCGCTGGCAGGCGATCGCTTCCGTGGGCAGCTTGCTCGCACCAGCCGTCACCGGATTCGCCCTCGCCACGACCTCCCTACCGGCCGCTCTCCTTCTCAATGGCATGGTCGGCCTGGTCGGAACTGTGTGGATGGCCTGGTGGACACCCAAGATCCTGCCCGGCGTGAATCGCCCTGGGTTTCGTTCCTACCTGCTTCCCTGTCCAGCGAGCGCTGGCTGGGCTGATTCGAGGCCAGCGTAGTACGCCTCCTCGACCTCGACCGGCGTGCGGTAATCGAGCTCGCCGTGGAGACGAGCGTTGTTCCACCACCACACGTACTCGAGCGTCGCGAGTTCGACCTGCTCGACCGTCCGCCACGGGCCCTTCCGACGGATCAGCTCGGTCTTGTAGAGCCCGTTGACGGCCTCGGCGAGGGCGTTGTCGTAGCTGTCACCGACGCTCCCTGTCGACGGGGTCGCGCCGAGCTCGTTGATGCGATCCGTGTAGACGACCGAGAGGTAGTTCGACCCATGATCGGCGTGGTGGACGAGGTCATCGAGCGACCCGCGCGCGCCCCACGCGGCCATGTTCAACGCCTGTAACGGCAGCACTTCCGCGCGCAGCGTCCCGGCGACGTTCCAGCCGACGATCATGCGGGAGAACACGTCGATCACGAACGCGACATACGCCATCCCCGCCCACGTTCCGACATACGTGATGTCCGCGACCCACAACCGGTTCGGCGCGGGAGCGGTGAAGTCGCGTTCGACGAGATCCATCGGCTGCGCGATGGTCGGGTCGGACTTCGTGGTGAACACCTTCTTCGACCGCGCCACCCCGCGCACCCCGGCGAGCTTCATGAGCCGCGCGGTCTGGTCACGCCCGATGTCCCACCCCTCCCGCCGGAGGAGAGCATGCATCTTCCGGACGCCGTAGACGCCGTAGTTCTCCTCGTGAAGACGCTGGATCTCGGGGACGAGGAGTTCGTCCTTCAGCTGCCTGGCGGAGGGCACGCGCGTCTTCGCCGCGCGATACCCGCGCGAGGTGAGGAACCCCGGCACCGCGTCGCGGAGGACGCGGCAGAGGAACTCGACCCCGAACTGATCCCTGTGTTCGTCGATGAAGCGGATCATGCTCGTCAGGGACGGTCGAGTTCCTTCGCGAAAAACACGCTCGCGGCTTTGAGGACCTCGTTCGCCTTCTTCAGCTCGGCGTTCTCACGGCGAAGTCGCTTGTTCTCCTCGGCGACGCCGGTCGGCACGCCGGGGCGCTGCCCGGCGTCGATCTCACGGCGGCGGTGCCACACGCGCAGCGTCTCCGGGCTCATGCCGAGCAGGCCCGCGACATGTCGCACCGCGGACATGAGGTTCGGATGCTCGGGCTTGGCCTCGTCGAGCATCCGCAGCGCGCGCTCGCGCATCTCGGGCGAGTACTTCTGATTCATCGGTTCCATCCTTGCTTGAAGAACGGAACGAAACCCAGGGCGATTCAGCGTGAGGCTCCCCGCACGGGTCCCACCCCCATGACCAAACCCTCGCCATCCACACGACCCGAACGCCCACGCACGCAGCGAGTTGCCCACGTAGTGCAAAACCGTTCGTTTGAGCTACACGGCTTCCTCCTGCGGAGCCCCGGCTGGCCCAAAACACCTCTAGGGTCGCGGCATGGAGATGCGGCTAACGCAGTTGGTCTTCGAGTGCGAAGACCCGGAAGTAGTGGCGCTGTTCTGGCAGCGAGTCCTCGATCTAGAGCCGCCGCAGGGCGAGCCTGACTGGCTGACATTGCAGTGGCAGCCTGTCGGGCGGTTCTCATTCCACCGTGTCGAGGGGTATCAAGCTCCGACATGGCCGGGAGCGAACGGGCAACAGCACGTTCACTTCGACCTCCTCGTCGAGGATCTTCAGAAAGCTTCTTTCGCGGTCATGGAAGCCGGCGGCGCCCCGCTCACGGCGGTCCTGAACCCCGGACCCAAGGCGTGGCGCATCTTCGCGGACCCAGCGGGGCATCCTTTTTGTCTCGTCACCGTGCCCGAGTGAGCGACCGGTGATCGCGGACACGTCCGCATGAGGTAGCAGAAACGGTGGCGGATTCAACCGGTCAACGCACCATTGATGGTGTTCAGGGCTATCGGTGAAGGCGTCGTGGGATGAGGCCCAGTCGAGGACTTTGCGGGGCCGTTCGTTGATG
>NZ_AEIQ01000112.1:0-563 GCF_000152185.1 Dermacoccus sp. Ellin185
CCCGCGTCGCTCCGGCGCGGGCCGGCGACCCCGCCGAGGGCGTCGCGCCGCGTGAGGCTGATTCGCCGCGCCAGGACGCAGGCCTCGCGGCTGCCGCCGCGCAGAGCAGCGCGTGGGGTTCGGATTCGCGCGGCGACTGGGGCGCGCAGGCCGGCCCGGCGCCGTCATGGGCGAACGACGACGCGTCTCCCAGCATGCGCGGAGCCGGCCACGGTTCTGCGGACGAATCCTCGCGGAACCAGGGATCGGCCAACGGCGCCTCGAACAGGGGCGACGCGTCCGGTGGCGTCGCGAGGGTGGGCGCGAATCCTTCGGGGCGCTCGGCCGAGGCGTCGCCGGCTGACAACGGCGGCCCGAGCAGCGGCGTCGGTGCCAGTGGTGCCGACGACAGTGCGGGTGCGCCCTCGAGCGCGGGGGAGCCCATTCCTGACTGGATGGAGGACGAGCCCGAGACCGACGTCGAGGCCGTCTACGATCCGCTGCCGCCTCGTTCGGGCGAGAGCGATCGAGCCGGTGCTCGCGAGCGCGCCGGCGATGGGCAGGCCGAGGCGGCCCACGACTCG